>CACZFE010000182.1 GCA_902780365.1 uncultured Spirochaetales bacterium | reverse complement strand
TCTAACCCCTCTCCATCGTGGAGACGGGAACAAAGGAGAAGCAAAAGTCTGATATTTTAAAGAAAAACTGCGGAAAAACAAGATTCTTTCCTCCCTAAATTCCCTAGACTCCTTAGATTCCCTAGATTCCTTAAACTCCCTAAATTTTATTGACTTTAAAACCCGCAGAATTATCTTGCCCCACTGATTTTGTTTCTTTAATCACGGAATAAAGGTGAGATTATGACAAGAATTGAAAAACATCCTGTCCTTGAAGTTCCTCAGGGGCAGAAAGAGGTCGAATTTACTTTTGACGGACAAAAAATGACCGGTTACGAAGGAGAAGCGGTAAGTTCGGCACTTTTCGCAAACGGCATCAGAAGGTTTTCTCTCCACAGAAACGGCAAAGCTCCGCAGGGTATCTTCTGCGCAAACGGCCAGTGCAGCCAGTGCACGGTGATCATCGACGGACTGCCTCAGAAATCGTGCATCACTCCGCTCAAAGCAGGAATGAAGATCGAGACTCTTAACGGCGTTCCGAAACTTGCTGAAGACGACAGACCTGTAGAACACACCGAAAGACGCAACGAAAGCTGCGACGTTCTCGTTGTCGGCGGCGGACCAAGCGGTCTCAATGCGACGATCGAACTTGCTCAGCTCGGTTTCAACGTCATTCTGGTTGACGACAAGGCGAAACTCGGCGGCAAACTGCTGCTCCAGACCCACAAATTCTTCGGCAGCGAGGAAGACTGCTTCGCCGGAACACGCGGCGTTGATATCGCACACATCCTCGAAGAGAAAGTCAGAAGCTTCAAAAACGTCAAAATCTACACCGAAACAAGCGTTATCGGCGTTTTCAAAGACAAAAAGGCTGGTCTTTTCGTCAAAAATAAAAACTATGTCACAGTCGATTTCAAAGGTCTCATCCTTTCGAGCGGCGCAAGGGAAAAATCGGTTCTCTTCAAAGGCAACGACCTTCCCGGCGTTTACGGCGCAGGCGCTTTCCAGACGCTTGTCAACCGCGACCTCGTCAAAGCTGCTAAGAAAATACTCATCATCGGAAGCGGAAACGTCGGTCTCATCGGCGCATACCACGCTCTTCAGGCTGGCATCGAAGTCGCTGCAATAGTCGAGATCGCTCCGAAGATCAACGGCTACAAAGTCCATGCCGACAAGATCAGAAGAATGGGCGTTCCGATCTATCTCAGCACGACAGTCATCGCGGCTGAAGGCAACGGCAAAGTCGAAAGAGTCACCGTCGCACAGGTCGATGAAAAGTGGAACCCGATACTCGAAACGGCAAGAACCTACGAAGTCGATACACTCCTTGTCGCTGTAGGTCTTAGCTCGGCTGACGAACTTTTCACGCTGGCTGACCAGTATAAGTTCAACGTCATGAAAACCGGAGACTGCGACGAGATCGCAGAAGCTTCTTCGGCTATGTTCGGCGGCAAGATCACAGGCAGAAAGATGGCTGCGGCTCTCGGAAAGACCGATGCTGCGATCGACGAAAGCTGGCTTAAAAAGGCGGCGGTCCTCAAATCGAGACCGGGAAACACGAAAGAGCCGGAAAAACCGGTCATCACGGCAAAATTCCAGCCGAAATTCTCCTGCCTTCAGGAAATTCCGTGCAACCCCTGCACCACAGTCTGCGCTAAAAAAGCGATCAAACTCAAAGGCGAAACCGGAACGATCATGGATACGCCTTACTTCGACGGCGAGTGCATCGGCTGCGGAATGTGCGTGGCGGCCTGCCCCGGCCTTGCGATCGCGCTTGCAAAGAAAGTCGACGACACGAAGGCAGAGATCGTTCTTCCGTATGAATTCAACTGCGATTTCAAAGAGGGCGACAAACTTCCGCTCACCGATATCGACGGCAAATTCATCGAAGAAGGAACGGTCATCAAAACGGCTTACAACAAGAAGTACAAAACTACTCTCGTAACACTTAGCGTTTCTGCTGCTAATGCCGCTGACATCGCGGGAATCAGATACCAGAGCGAGGAAGTCACGAAACCGTTTCCGAAACCTGATTTCACCTACGCTCCCGAAAACAGCATCGTCTGCCGCTGCGAGAGAGTAACAGTCAAACAGATAGTCGATTTCATCAAGGGAAACAAAGTCAGAGACGTCAACCAGCTCAAGCAGATAAGAGTCGGAATGGGCGCTTGCGGCAGCAAGACATGCAGCGTTCTCATGCCAATGATCTTCAGGATGGCTGGCGTCGACTGGGCGGAAGTAACTCCCGGAAGGAAGAGACCGCTGACTGTCGAAACTCCAATGTACGCAATTGTAAACGAGGAGGAAAATTAGATGAAAAGTTACGATATTCTCATAATCGGCGCAGGCAGCATCGGAACACCGCTTGCATACAACCTTGCGAAAAAAGGAAAGAAAGTCTGTGTCATCGAAATGAACGCATCCACCGGAAGAGGCCAGAACAGAGCTGCTATCGGCGGACTCAGAGCAACATTCAGCGATCCCGCGAAAATCAAGATCTGTGCTGTTTCCATCAATGAAATCAGCCACATGAAAGAAAATCACGGCATCGATGTAGACTGGGTCGAAGGCGGATATATCTACCCGATCTTCGAAGAACAGACCGAGAAAAATTTGAAAGAGCTCCTCAAGCTCCAGAAGAGCATGGGGCTCAATATCGACTGGGTTTCGGCTGACGAAATCAAAGAAAGAGTTCCCGGAATACGCCCCGAAGGACTTAGAGGCGGAACATTCTCGCCGAACGACGGAAGCGCTTCCCCGCTCAAGACGACAGGTGCTTTCTACAAGCTCGCAAGAGAGTGCGGAGCTGAATTCAACTTCCACGAAAAAGTCGTTTCAATGGAAGTCAAAGGCGGCAGAATCGTTTCAGTCAAAACCGACAAGGACACCTACTGCGCCGACCTCATCATCAACGCTGCAGGTCCTTTCAGCCGTGAGATCGGTGAAATGTGCGGAGTGGACATTCCCGTTTATCCGGACTGTCACGAAGGCGGAATCACCGAGCCGGTCGAATATTTCCTCCGTCCGATGGTCGTTGACATCAGACCCGACGCGATTTCGCTCAACTACTACTTCTACCAGAACTACGAAGGTCAGTTCGTTTTCTGCATCACGCCGAAACCTTCGATCAAAGGGACCGATATCGACAACACGAGCAACTTCATGCCGCAGGTTGTCGGAAGAATGCTTTCGCTCTATCCGAGACTCCGCAATATCCGCATCAGAAGGACCTGGAGAGGCCTTTACCCGATGACTCCGGACGGTTTCCCGATCGTCGGCAGAACGAAAGAAGTCGAAAACATGTTCCTTGCGACCGGTATGTGCGGACAGGGCTACATGATCGGCAGCGGTCTCGGCAAGATCTTGTCGGAAATCATCGTTGACAACTCTCACGAATACGACTTCATCCTCGACCAGCTCACCCTTTACCGTGACTTCTCGGGCGACGAGATGCTGAAATAGGAGGTTTAAATGTCGTCAAAAAGCCGTCTTGCAGCCGCGCTTCTCTGCGCTTTTTTCGGTGAATTCGGTTTTCACAGATTTTATGTCGGAAAAATCGGCACTGGGCTCATCTGGCTCTGCACTGCCGGAGTTTTCGGCATCGGGTGGGTAATCGATCTAAGGATAAATACGGCGCAAAACTGATCAGCTGGTAGCTTTCTTCGAACAAATTTTCACAAAAAAATCTGTTTTTTTGATTACTCAGAAAAGATTACTGCACCGATCACTTCGTCTGTTCCTTTTTCAACCGCATAAAAATAGTGACCGAACTGCGGATTTATGAGGTTGTACAGATGCGACGGGCTTGAAACCAGCATTTTCCACGCTTCGGCCTCGTTTTTGGCGGAGAAAAGGTTTTCACCAAGGATCTGTTTGCGGACTCCGCTGTGACGGACACTTCCCTCTTTTGATGAATAGTGCTTCAAACCTTCTTTTTTCACTTTTCCAAGCGATGAAAGCGCCGTTTCCTTCAAAGACAGATCAGAAGTTAGCGGTTTTACTTTGAATGATTTTCTCAGCAAATTCAGTGAATTATCAAAGTTTTTCGAAAATTTCTGAAGTTTTGCCTCCTTAAGTTTCATACCCCATAAAATTTCCTGGCCGTTTACACCTGTTCCCGTAATCTGAAGGCGTACGATATTTTCGGCATTTTCTTCAAGGCTAAGTGCCTTTTTTGTGATTTTGACTTTATGGACACCGTTTTGTGTCTGAATATAAAGAAAATAGGAAATATACTCGTTGTCGGGATTTATGGTGAGACGCACTGATTTATCTGAAATTTTCGCTTCAGCGCTAAATGTCCCGCGCCTTTTGACGGAATATTTTCTGCCGTTATGCCCGACACAAATAGAGTTTTCGCTTTCTTTACACTCTGAAGACTCTGAAATTTCTGCGTTTTTATAGAAAAATCCTACATTTTCCGCTTTTTCAAGAATAGAATCCTTCTCTAAAAGAGACAAAAATAGAAACAACCAAAAAAACGACATTCAAAAACCGCAATATTGAAAAATAAAAGATGGTGCAGAAGGGGGGACTCGAACCCCCACACCAACAATAGGTTCTGCTGCTCAACAGCTTCCGGTTTCTTTTCTTCTACGGGCTGAGCCGCAACCGGAGCCGGAGCCGTTTTTTCAGCCTGCTCGACTTTTACGACAGATTTGTCACTGCTTGAAATGTAAGACATCCAAACAGAGTTGAGCATGAAGAGGATTGCGAGAACGGAAGTGATTTTGGTGAGGATGTTTCCGGCACCTCTCGCACCGAAAACAGAACTACTCGAACCACCGAAAATAGCTCCCATTCCTTTTTTACCTTCCTGAAGAAGGATAATGATGACAAGCAGTACGCAGATAACAACCTGAACGACTGCAAAAGCCTCGAACATTGCAAACCTCATAGTCAAAAAAACATCAGCGGCGGCATTTATAGTCATGAAAATTTTAAAGTCAACTTTTTTTTCGTTTTTAGGCGAAAAATTTTTTACAGCCGAAATATTGCCTGAAAATCAATATCTTATAAAATAACGCGCTTTTGTTTTTTGATGTTTTTAGGAGGCGGAAATGCTTAACGGAAAGAAAGTTTTGATGATCATCGCGCATGAAAATTTCAGGGACGAGGAGTTGAATGTCCCTTTCAAGCAGTTTCTGGGAGAAGGAATCGATGTCACTGTCGCAAGTCCTGTCAAAGGCAAGGCAACAGGAATGTTCGGCACGACTTTCGATGTAAAATACTCGCTTGACGAAATAAACGAAGCTGATTTTGATGCTGTTGTTTTTGTCGGCGGAATGGGAACTCCTTCAGTCAGAGCAAGCGAAAGGGCTGTCGAAATAGCTAAAAATGCTGCTAATCACAAGGTCCTCTCCGCTATCTGCTGGGCTCCGACGATCCTTGCGAAAGCCGGTGTCGTAAAAGGGAAAAATGTCACTGTCTGGCTCGGCGACGACCCTGAATACGGCATGAAAACGAGCAAAGTTATGGAAAATGCAGGGGCAACTTTCGTCAACAAGGAAGTTGTTACCGACGGCAACCTTATTACAGGCAACGGTCCGAATGCGGCAGAAAAATTTGCGGCTGCCGTTATGGATAAACTTTCCGAATAGGTGTAACCATGCAGCATTATTTCGTTTTTTTGAGTTTTGAAGTCCTTGCCTCAATGAATTACGACAGGGATTTTATCCACGACGAACTTGAAGAACTCGGATTGTATGCACAGATCAGGCTCGGAAACACTCTTCAGCCGCTTCCCGAAGGAACTTTCATCGGCGAATACAAATTCGAGGACAAGGAAGAGCTTAAAAACACGATCTACACCGAAGTTTCGGAACTTTTCAACAAGCACGGCGTGCAGGCGCGTCTTTTCATCGCCGTTTCCGAAAAGGCTACGATCGGTGTCGAGGATATAACGGCGAAAAAATCTTAACGGGGCGAATTGAACAACTTTTCAGGAATTTATTTTCACATTCCTTTCTGCCCTAAAAAATGTCTTTACTGCGATTTTTTCAGTGTAACAAACTTCTCAAAAACCTTGCCTGACGAATACGGAAAAGTTCTTCTTACCGAGCTGGAATCAAGATTTGGCGAGCTTTCCGGCACAAAAACAGTCTCGGTTTATTTCGGCGGAGGAAGTCCTTCCGTGATGAGTGAAAAATTCTACCAGAAATTCGCGGAATCGGCTTCGAAACTGGGGATAGACCTTGGCAGTTGCGAGTGGACCGTCGAAATAAATCCGGCTGACATTGACGAATCATGGATAAAAAACCTGAAAAACTGCGGTGTGAACAGGATAAGCCTCGGTATCCAGGCATTTGACGACGCGGTCCTCGCCGAAGCGGGACGCAGGACAAATGTCGCCGACATGGAAAAAAATATCCCTCTTTTCGCGAAATATTTTGACAACATCTCCTGCGACTTTATTTACGGCCTCGGCAAAAACCGTGAAATAAATCATGAACTTACGCAGGTTTTCGAACTTGCTCCGTTTAAACATGTTTCGGCTTACAGTTATTCGAGGCCTGAAAGAAAAAACGCGCCGGAACTTCTGGACGAGGAAGAAACTCTGCTTCAGGAAAAGGCGATCCGTGATTTTCTGCAAAAGAAGGGGTTTTCGCGCTATGAAATAAGCAACTATTCCCTCCCCTGCTTCGAATCGCGCCACAATATGCTTTACTGGACTTACGGCTCGTGGCTCGGGATCGGCGCGGGAGCGGCTTCCTTCATCAGAAAAGCAGGCGTTTCGTCGCGTTACGCCGACGATATCGAGGCATTTGTCTCAGGCGACGGGCTGAGTTCATGGGAACTTACGCTGCGAGAGAAAATCGAGGAATTCCTTCTCATGGGGCTTCGCGTAAAAATCGGAATAAATACCAATGATTCCAAAGATTTATTCGGAAAAAGCTTCTTTGAGCTGATTTCAGGAAAAACGGTTTCAGACCTGGTTACAGAGGGTTTTCTTGATTTTAATGAAAAAAGCGGTGTTCTAAAATGCACTGCTAAAGGGAGCGATTTTCTGAATGCAGTGCTGATCAAACTTTTTGACGCGATAAGGTGTTAGAATGATAGGCGAAATCGACAGAATTTACACAAACAGAGGCTTTCTCGTTATCGGAGCCGACGAAGCGGGCCGAGGCCCTTTGTGCGGGCCTGTCGTGACAGCGGCGGTATCGCTTTTCAGCGAAATCCCGGGAATAAACGATTCTAAAAAACTTTCCGAAAAAAAGAGAACGGAGCTTGTTCCGCAGATAATCCATAACAGCCTGTGGGCGGTTTACTCCGTTCTGCCGGAAGTGATCGACGAGATGAACATTCTCCATGCATCGCTTTACGGAATGAGCAAATGCGTTTCGCGGATAATCGAAAAGATCGGAAGCAATGAGGAGGACGGGAAAGAACCTTTCGTCATGATCGACGGCAACCACAAAACAGGACGCTTCGACAACGAGATCGCGCTGGTCAAAGGCGATGCGAAGAGCATGAACATCGCCGCCGCATCGATTTTAGCCAAAGTTTACCGCGACAGGATC
>CACZFE010000181.1 GCA_902780365.1 uncultured Spirochaetales bacterium | reverse complement strand
TGCAGCGCATCAATGGCAACGACCCGATAGAGATCCGCGTGGCGCTCAACAACGCACGTCAGGAACAGGGAACACTCATCGCTTCCGGATTTATCGCAGGCGGCGCTCTGATGGGTGTTTTTGCGGCGATCCTCAAATTTGTCGGACTTGACTTCTTCATGACCACATGGGCTGAATCAAAAGGCGCACAGTGGCTTGCGATCGTTATGTTCCTCGCTCTCTGCGCTTACATGATCTGGCACACACTCAAAGCTAAAGTCGAAGAATAAGTTTCAACAAAAGGAGTTCAGGCTCTATGTTCCAGAAAAATAAAAAAATCCTCGTTCTCTTTTTCGCCGTTGTCGCCGTTGTCACAGCGTCATGGCTTTTGACAAGAGGGAGCGAAACAAAAAAATCCCCTTTAAACGATGTTGTCATAATCTACACGAACGATGTCCATACCTACATCAAAAACCGCGATCCCGAAGACGCTAAAAAGGCTCTCAACCTTTCGTATTCGGCAATTTCGGCGCTGAAGGAAGATCTCGCATCCCAGGGAAAGGACGTCATTCTCGTAGATGCAGGCGATCACATCCAGGGAACGGCTTACGGCGACATGGACAAAGGCGCGACAATAATCCAGATGATGAACGAGACAGGATACGACATTGCGACTATCGGCAACCACGAGTTCGATTACGGTATAGCCAGGATCCTTGAACTGGTAAACAAAGCGGAATTCACTTACCTTTCATGCAATTTCTACAAAACGGATGACGCGAAACTCGTTCTTCCGGCTTACGAAATCGTTGAAAAAGGCGGCCTGAAAATCGCTTTTGTCGGCATTTCGACACCTGAAAGCATCACGAAATCGACCCCTACTTTCTTCATGGACAAGGACGGGAACCTGCTTTACAACTTCTATTCCGGCGAAGACGGAAGTGATCTCTACGCTTCAGTCCAAAAAGCCATTGACGAAGCAAAACCGCAGGCTGATTACGTCATAGCGCTCGGACACCTGGGAGTCGATATCTCGTCTGTTCCATACACGAGCCGCGACGTTATTCAGCACACGCACGGGTTCGACGCTTTCATCGACGGCCATTCGCACACTCTCATTGAACACGAGTATGTCCAGGATGCAAAAGGAAAAGATGTCCTTCTGACACAAACCGGCGCGTATTTCAAAGGGGTCGGCATAATGACCATCTCCAAAGACGGCGCGATATCGACCGAAATACTGCACGAATACGGCAGACAGAACGAATTTGTCACCGAAACAGAAAAGGGCTGGATAAAAACGATAGACGACAAATTAGGTGAAAAGATCGCAGTTCTCGACACAAAAATGTTCGTCATGGATCCGAAAAATCCGGCACAGAGGATCGTAAGATGCCAGGAAACCAATCTGGGAGACCTCACGGCCGATTCATACTACTATTTCTTCAACGAAAAACTGAAACTCGACTGCGATATAGCCTTTGCGAACGGCGGCGGGATCAGGAACGGCATAAATCAGGGAGATGTATCGTATTTCTCGGCAAAAACAGTTTCCCCTTTCGGAAACCAGCTCTGTCTGGTAGAGGCGACAGGACAGCAGATCCTCGATGCTCTCGAAAAAGGGGCGATGTTTGCGGGAGTATACGAAAAAAACACTCATGTTCCGGCTGAATCAGGCGGATTTCTCCATGTTGCCGGAATAAAATACGAAATAGACGCAACCGTTGAATCGACTATCCACATTGACGAAAACGGAATATGGCTCGGCGCTCCGTCCGGCAAATACAAAGTCGGGAACGTCATGGTCTACGACCGCGAAACAGCCGAATACAAACCGCTTGATCTGGAAAAGAAATACCGTCTGGCCGGCGCTAACTACATCCTCAAGAATTTAGGCGACGGAATGGCGATGTTCAAAGGGATCGTTCCTGTTCTCGACTTCGTAGGCGAAGACTACATCATCATGGCGGACTACTTCAAATCATTCAAAAAAGGGAAAGACGGCTATCCGCACATTTCGACCGAAAACAGCCCGCTCAATTCATATGCGAACTACCTTCTTGACTACGAAAATCCGTTCGGTTCGGGAAGAATCGAGATCAACAAATAATCTCAAAATGATACTCCGGTACTGTTTTCGCTTCTTAATTTTGATTTTTTTCATTTCATCATCCGTTTTTGCCGAGGGTTCCGCACAGACCGATCAATCCGTAGAGACGTTTCCTGAAACGTCTCTTCAAAAAGCAAAAAAATCGGACGACAACAAAATAGTGGTCAAAGGATCACGAAAGAAAAAAACATCGAGCGACGGCACTGCGGCGCAGAATTCGGTAAACTCCAAAGAAATCGAGGAAAAGCAGTCGATAACTACAGGTGATGCGGTAAAGGAGATGCCAGGCGTCTATGTCAACGGCGACGGAAGAACGGGACAGTCGCAGTTTCTTTTTGTGCGAGGTTTCAGAAGTGCCGATGTTTTAGTGCTGATTGACGGCGTAGAAATGCGCAATCCGCTAAGTCCGAACGGTGCAGCTGATCTTTCGACGAGCCCTGAAAACATCGCGAAAATCGAGCTTTTGAAAGGACCACAGCCAGTTCTTTACGGAAGCGGCGCCCTTGCCGGAGTTCTCGACATAAGAACAAAAAAAGGGCACGGAAAACCGAAATTCACGACCTCGGCTGCTACTGCGGTACTCGACATGAGCAGCAGCCGCTATATTCCGGACACCGCCAACGCAAGCGCGAATCTGAGCGGTTCCAAAAACCGTTTTTACTATTCCGGCGGCGGCTCCTTTTTCTACACGAAAGGGATCTCGATGGCCGATTCTTACAAGGATGTGAAGGAAAATCTTTACACAAAAACGCCTGACAACGATTCAGTCATCAAAGGTTCGCTCTATTTCCGCGGCGGAGTCGACATCAATAGCGACAACACGTGGGAAGTGATACTTCGCGGCAATATCGGAAAAGCGCAGATCGACGACGGTCCGGGGCTCGGGATGGACGACCCGAACAGATTTTTAAGGAACGAATCCCTGCTTTTCAAAACCGGGACCGACTCAAATTTATTCAATAAAATGTGGAACTTAAAGTTCGACGTTTCACTTCTTTTAAGCTCGCTCAGAGACAACGATCCGGCAGACAAGGGAAAGATGGCTGGAGATCTGAAAAGCTGCTACAAATCGCTAACTTTTGCCGTCAACTGGAAAAACAGCGTAACTCCTATCGACTGGTACGAGCTTGTAGCAGGGCTCGATCTCGGCACTGAATGGGGAACAGCAGACTACGAAGACTATTCCGCGGGACGTTATTTCAACATGGATTTCGTTCCCAATCCCGATATAAGTTTCGATGCCTACCTTTTCAACATTTTCAAGCCGGTCGACAAACTTGAACTCAATGCCGGAGCACGTCTCCAGACCAACTACTATCAGCTTGCGCTTCTTGACAAAAATACCGACGAAGCCCTTCCGAGCGAGACGAAAAAGAATGTAGAACCAACTTTTTCAGTCGGAGCTTCATACGAAACGCCGATCGAACTCGGGTTCAAGGCAAGGTTCGCCCGCGGAGCCAAGACCCCTACTCTTTTCCAGCGTTTCAGCCGCTACGCCAATCTTTATCAGGAGCTTAAACCCGAAACGGCATACGGATTCGACGGAGCGATCCAGCAGT
>CACZFE010000180.1 GCA_902780365.1 uncultured Spirochaetales bacterium | reverse complement strand
AGGTGAAAGACCTTGGTGGAAAGAAGATTTGCCTTTTGCAAGACAGTTTGAGGATATTGTTAAGGAAAATCTTTACGAATCAATTTCCCGCCCGTCACTTTTTTCAAGGGTTTCATACAACGGAAAGGATATAAAAGTCCGAGCAGTGCAATATTCTGAGAACTACAACCAGATTTTCGCTTTTGCAGCGAAGGACGGTATTTATTACAAAGAAAACGATGCTTTTAAATTGGCCTTCAGCAATGGAAACGGAATTTTCAGAAATGCACGAACAGTGCAGAACGGAATGGAAATGAGATCCGCTGCAGTTACAGTGAAAGGAGGAGAAATATATATGGCGGCTGGCATGACCGTCACGCCGAGCAGCCAGAAAAGAAATGCCTCCAATTCTGCTGCTGATCCGGCGGAAGAAAAGCCTATAAGAAACCGCAGATTTGCAAGAATTTATTTCGTGAAAGACAAAGCTGTGATGGAAGAACTTGCGGAACTGCCGTGGACACCTGAATACATTACGCTTTTTATAACGAATGACAGAATTCATGCAATGATGATGGATGAAACCGGTGAAACGAGTGTGCTGGAATATTCTTCTGACAACAATTCATGGATAACGCTTAACACTTTTGATTTCGGGCAGGTATTTTCACTCAACAACATTTTTATAAAAAACAATAAACTTTACTTCACAGCTCCTGATTCAGAAGGGAAAACAGCGCTTTTCACTTGGGACAATTCAAACAGTTTTGTTGAAATCGCTCATCTCAATTCGGAGTATGATTCATTCATAAAACCGTTTGAATTCGCAGATAAAATCATTCTTGCTGACATCAAGGATATTTCCGGAGACAGCGTTGTTTCATGGGAACTTGGCGAAGAAAATGTCTTTGCGGAAGGAACAATTCCAATAGACAAACCTGTAATTCGCCGCGACTATAGCTACTGCCTGAAAGAAACAGGAACAGCACTTCAAAGCGGCCTTGAACAGGGTGGTGAATGCGTTCTCTTCTCTCATCCGTGGTACAATTCCTTCTCAGCAGGAGCAAAGGTTTACAGCCTGGCTGGAAAAGGTGACAGGCTTTATGTCGGAACAAACAATGCTATAAAAGTCTATGATATTTCCGAGCCGACCTCTCCTGTTTTAGTTTCATCTTTCTCGACAAGCAGCCGTGTCAACGACCTTGAAGTTTACGTGGATTCTCTTTTTGCAGCGACAAACGGCGGACTTTATAAACTTGACGCTTCAAACGACACGCTTACACAGACTCTTTTCATATCGACATTCCTCAATTCTCAGTACAAAGTAGAAGTTTACAACGGCAAACTTTATGTCGGCGAAGACAACGGGATAAAAGTCAGAGATCTTGATACTCTTTCAGTTCTTACCTCGGTAAACAACGGTTCTGTGCTCGATTTTGCGATAGAAAACGGCGAAATCGGGCTTTACAAAGACTCATGGTTCTCTCCGGTACAGATCCGTGATGCGGAAACGCTTGCCTTGAAAGCAAACGAGTTCTTCGGATGTTTCGAGATAGAGGTAGGAAGCTCTGACGGCAGATTCTACCTTTCATGCGATGATGAAACCTACCGGTTTGAAGACGACGGAGACGGAGGCATTTCTTTCACAGAGCTTTCAGGTGATATCAGAGAACTTCAGGATGTCTACACTTTCGACGGATATACCTATTTTTATGACAAAAACGCTATCTGGATTTCAACGAGCAATGATGTTCCGGCACTTTGCGGAAACGGCATAGTCGAAGGCGATGAAGTCTGCGACGTAGGCCAGATAGATTGCAGCGAATTGGATTCAAATTACGTCAGCGGAACCGCAACCTGCAACTCAACATGTGACGGTTACAATACAAACAATTGTTCCGATGACGGGTGGTAATTAAACGCCATAGCGCTTCGCTAAGATATACAATCTGAAAAAACGTATATAATTGACTGAATAAGCCAAATGGGTATTATCCTGCGTTGCTTTTGTTTTCTGATTTTTTGAAAAACGGATCTTCTTATGGGAAATAAGGTTTATATAGCTGAAATTACTACAATTCTTCCGCATCTTTTCGCTTCTTCAGAAGTTGTGGAGATTCTTTATCCGAAAGAAATCGACAACGGTCGTCCGCACCGTTTCGCAAGACGTTCTGTCGGAGCTGTCGGGATAACATACCGCCCGACGATCCTTGCACGCGAGGCTTTTCCGGAAAGGGCGCTCGCTACTCCGGAGTATCATCCGCTGGAGTGGGGGAAACGTGCCGTCAAAGAACTTCTGCAAAGTGAGAAAATTACAAAAGAAGATGTCGGTTTTCTTTCGATCGCTTACAACATCCGCTGTGACAAGGATGTTCTGCCGAGTTTATCGAGTAAAATCGCCTCGGCGTCCGGGCTCAAACTCGACTATCCGCCGCAGGAAATGGCGTATCTCGGCTGTGCTGCCGGGCTTTTTTCGCTTGAATCTTCCGTAAAATACTGCCGAGAGCACGACAAGGCTGCGATAACCTTCCTTTTCGACCAGTGTTCGTGGATCGCGAACCCGACCTACGATGTCGATGACCCGGAATTTAAGGAAAATCTCAAAACGACGCTTCTTTTTGCCGACGGAGCTGCCGGGATCCTGGTGATTCCCGAGTCGATGAGGGATAAATTCGACCTTCCGCTCATGGAAGTCGATGAGATCATCACCGATTTTGTTTCTGGCGGTTCGCTTTCGATGCACGAAGGCAAACTTGTTCTTGAAGACAACCTGAAAGACACTGTTCCCGATATCGTTCACGAAAAAATCATAAAACCTCTCGGTGTAACTCCGCAAAACATTGACGAATGGTCGCTTCACCAGGGCGGAATGCCGATCCTCATGCGCTTTATGGAACCTGAAATACTCGGGCTTAACGAAGAGCAGATAAGCCGCTCGAAGTCGATTTTCGAAAAATACGGAAATTTCAGCTCCCCGAGCGTGATGTTCGTTCTCGAAACATGGTTCAAAGAGGCTTCGAGACCTCTCAAAAACGAAAAAACGAGAGGCTGTGCGATCTCTTTCGGCGCCGGTTACTTCATGGGCGGAATGACTTACCACTGGTCGAAATAAAATGCGCATAAACCGCTTTCTCGCACTCTGCAAAATCGCTTCAAGACGCAAATCGGAAGAACTCGTGACTGCCGGAAAAATCAAAATAAACGGAAAACTTGCCGTTCTTGCTGACGATGTCGATCCCGAAAAAGACACTGTCGAATACAACGGAAAAAAGCTTGAGATTCCTAAGAGTTACGAATATTTTCTTTTGAACAAACCGAAAAATGTCCTTTCAAGCGTTTCAGACGACCGGGGGCGCAAAGTCGTCACCGATTTTCTCCCTGCAGGTTCGCATGCCGTTCCTGTCGGACGGCTTGATTTCGATACGACAGGAGTCCTTCTTCTCACGAATGACGGAGAACTCACTTACCGTCTGACTCATCCCTCTTTCGGCGTGAGAAAGATCTACCGCGCCAAAGTTTTAGGTGATTTTACGCAGGAAAAGGCCGGAATGATGAAAGCCGGGATCACAGTCGAAGGAGAATTCATGCAGGCAGAGGCCGTGTCAATAAACTCTTCTCACGGGAAAATCCACAATGTCACGATCTCTCTTCACGAAGGAAAAAAGCGCGAGGT
>CACZFE010000179.1 GCA_902780365.1 uncultured Spirochaetales bacterium | reverse complement strand
TGTCGACTGCATCGAGAGAGGCTTTGTAGACCCTTTTGAACTCCAGCAGATTTTCATCACGGCTGTTTTCTTCGATCGCATAAAGGTTCATGCTGAGAAGTTTCAGGAGCTGCACCCTGTTCTGCAGCGAAAGTGCCAGCATTTTTGCGAGTTTTGAAGCCGTGAGCTTTACTTTCGTCTGTTCTATATTTTCAAGTTCTTTGATCCACTTTCCGTATTCGCGCTGCAAAAGTGCAAGAAAAATCTCCTCTTTTGTCTGAAAATAGCTGTATATCGCAGTGCGTGTAAACTCAGCTTCAGCTCCGATTTCTTTTAAAGTTATCTCATCGAAAGTCTTTGTCTGATAGAGCTTTTCGCAGGCATCGATCAGCTTTTCCCTCCTGCACACCATTGTTTCAAGTGAACATTTCGGCATTTTCTTCTCCTATACCAAATGAATTTTTTATTTTATCTCGACAAGTCTGTAGTTTCTGTTCCCGAGCTTGATCTCTTCAGCATAGTCGAGAGTGTGAAGTCCCTGGCGGGATTCGATGCGCTCTTTCAGGGATTTTGAATCAGTCGCGGCGTAAACCATGTCTATCGAAGCCTGATCGATCGCAAGCGGGTCAAGAGAAGCGACGATACCGATATCGTGCATGTCGGGTTCAGTCGGGTTTCCGTTGCAGTCGCAGTCAACGCTGAGACGGTTGAGAACGTTGATGAAAGCGATGTTTTTGCCGCCGTTCATAGCCGAACACACTCCTTTAGCCGCTTCAGCCATTGATTCAAGAAAGTCGGTCTGTTCAGCCGTGACCCAGCCTTTTGTCGCCTGTCCTGCCGAGTGAATATAAATTTTTCCGGAGTGTTCGACGTCGGTCCCGCTTCCGAAGCCTATCGAAAGGTTCTTTATCGCACCGCCGAAACCGGCCATCTGATGCCCTTTGAAGTGCGAAAGAACGAGGTATGAGCCGTAATTTTTGAAGTGCGTGCCGACATAGTCGCCTTTAACAAGGTGTTTTGCCCCCTCGATCGGGATCAGCATCTCGCCTTCCTCGTCAAGAAGGTCGAAGGGCGCGATCTCAAGGTATCCGCGCTGTTTGAGTGCTTCAAAATGATCTTTGTTTGTCGCGCGGTTGCCGCCGTAAGCAGTGTTGCACTCAACTATCGTACCGCCTATTTTCTGGACAAGATCCTTTATCAATGCGGGTCTCAGGTGGTTCGACTTTTCCGATTCGCCCGTGCTGATTTTAATGCCCGTTTTGCCTTCAGGCTTCCAGCCGAGAGTGTCGTAAATTTTTACGAGAGCTTCAGGCGTGATCTCTTTTATGAAATATACTACCGGCGCGTTTTCGTCGTTTGTCTGGTGGGGAAGCATGGCTTTTTCCTCCGTTTTGTTCTCTTCCGCAGGAGCGGGAGTTTCATTCTGAGCAGGTTTTTCTTCTTCCTGTTTTTCCACTTTTTCAGCCGCTGTCTGCGAAGCTTCCGACTTGCTTTCAGCCTTTTCCGAAGCCGATTTGCATGAAATTACTGCAAACACAAGAACGGCTGCTATAAGTAAAAGTTTTTTCATGGTTTTCTCCTTAGTTTGCTTTCAAAACTCTACGTCTTTCAAATACTGCGAGCACTGCGAATATCGCAACTCCACAAAGAACGATTATTGCTCCAAGAATCGTGTCTTCACGGCTGATGTCGAAAAAGGGCTCGCCGTCAAGCACCGAAGCGACACCGTCAACGCTCCACATCAAAGCCGCGGCCCAGAACATAAGCGTTGTCGTGAGAAGGCTCTGCTTTCTCATTTTCGCCCAAAGCGCGGTAAAAACGACCGCCGCGATAATTGTCATTATGAGGCACATCATCTGCCTCCTTCGTTCGCCGGGACCTGCTTTCTACTGCGCTCCAACGCACTTGAAACACCGACGATTATCCCCCATACGGCTGTTGTAAGAAGTGCCATCGCAACGCCTGAAGTCGCCATTTCATGCAGCATTACAGGTATTTCCTCCGGTGTATTGAGAGCTGTGAGAAAAGGCGGGAAAATAGAAATTTCACCGTGATAAAGGTGCTCAACAGCAAGCAGAGCCGATCCGCCGTAGAGCATTTTTTCAAGCCAGCCCACTTTTTTGTCGATAAAATCGAGAGTTGTTTCGCTGCAGTGAGCCTTTTTAGCAACTTTTTTTGCCGCCGAAACAATAACAGCCTCGGCAAGCGGAACTGTGAAACATGCCATTGAAACCTCCAAAAAAAATCAGTTAAAAACGAACTTCCATCTCGACACCATGTCAGAATAAATAAAAGTGACACCGTGTCAAGTTTTATTTTGACACAGTGTCAGGTTAGAACTGCGCTCTGCAGAAAGCCACGAGTTCATTGTATATTTTGCCGAAAGAGATGCCGGTTTTGCGGCTGATTTCGGCTACGCTTTCGTATTCCGGCGCGAAACGCTTTTTGTTGTTGTGATAAATGAGTTTTATTCTCGCTTCGCCATACGGAGTATCAATAAGAAGCGACTCCCGTTCAAGCACTGTCCGTTCCATTACGCAGCGGCGGATCCCGATAGTTGTTGTGTGGTTGAAAATTATATCTTCCATTTTTTCAACATCGCTGTTCCGGCAGAGAACGGTGAGCATATAAGCCGGGCGGTTTTTCTTCATGAAGCACGGTGTGTAGAATGCGTCGAGCGCGCCGGCTTCAAAAAGCTGCTCCATCGCGAACCCCAAAGCCTCTCCTGTCGAATCGTCGATATTGGCTTCCAGCTTGGTGATTTTATTCGGAGTTTCTTCATGCGTTTCTTCTAAACTTTCAGGTTCTTCGATCAGAAACGCGCGGAGAATGCTCGGTTTTTCGTAGTTTCTTTTCCCTGCGCCAAGTCCCGTTTTTGCGATTTTGAAAAGTTCGGGGAGTGTCCCGTCTGTCCTGACTGCGGCGGCGATTGCGGCACCTGTCGGAGTCACGAGTTCACCTTTCATTTCTGTCATCTGCAGCACAAGTCCGTGTTTCTGCACGATGTTTACGACTGCAGGAACCGGAACCGGCAGGATCCCGTGCTGACACCTGATCTCACCGTGCCCTTCGCAAAGTTCCGGAATGAAAACACGCCCGATCCCCAGATCGTCAAAGCAGAATGCGAACGCGATTATATCAACGATCGAATCGATCGCGCCGACTTCGTGGAAATGGACTTCTTCAAGCGGCACTGCGTGAGCTTTGGCTTCTGATTCTGCGACTATCCTGAATATTTTTTCAGCTAAATTTTTCGCATTTTCCGAAAGATCTGTTTTAGCAATAATTTCAATAATATCGCTTAAATGCCTGTGTTCATGGTGATGGTGGTGCTCTTCTTCATCTGCATGCTTGTGACCGAAAAGATACTCGGTGTCGTGGTCGTGGTTTTCGTGCTTATGATCCAGAATCACATTGAAGTCGCAGCACCTTATCTCGTTTTTTAGCACATCCGTAATCTCTATCTTAAAACCCTCCGCAGGGATCGAATCAAGCGTTTTGAGAAGCGCATTTTTATCAGCACCAAGGTCAAGCAGCGCGGCAACAGCCATATCGCCGCTTATTCCCGAATTGCACTCGAAATACAGATTTTTTCCAGTCATTTTACTTTTCCTCTCTCAGCCAAAAAGTTTATCTGGGATGCGATGTAAGCCGCTCCGAAGCCGTTGTCTATGTTGACGACAGAAATGCCGTTTGCGCACGAATTTATCAT
>CACZFE010000178.1 GCA_902780365.1 uncultured Spirochaetales bacterium | reverse complement strand
ATCGCTTCCGGAATATCGGAAATCAGATCTATCGCGGCAAGTTCCGCGACAAGGTCGACCAGTTTCTGCCCTTCGAATTCGCCGCTTTCGATCAGTTTCTTGAGATAAGGCTTCCTTTCGACATTCACTTCGAGATCCTTCATCTTCTGCTGCTTCTGGTAAACATCGTAAATATTGCCGTCATCGAACTTTTCAAAGCCGTAATCAAAGCATTTTTTGAGGAAATTATACCGTTTCAGTTCGCTTGCGTCGGGAGCGACCGTGTTGACAAGCTTTAAAGCGGTATCGCAGTCGCCGCGGATCATGTAGATATATGCGATATTCAAAGTTCCGTTCGAAGTGATGTACTCGCCTTTTTTCACCATTTCTTCGTAAAACGCGAGCGCCTTGTCGTGGTCACCTTTTACAATGTGGTAACCGATGATATTGCCGAGAAGATTCGGATCCCAGTAGCCTGTATCGATCGACTGTTTGTAGTATTCCCACGCCTTGTCGGGAAACTTCATGTTGAGATATTCGGCACCTATCGTAAAAAGTCCGCGGAATGAAAGCGGCTGTTTTTCGGCATCAGCATGAAGCACTGTCCAGATGTTTCTCATTTCGAAATTACGAGAGATCGTCCTCAGCGAAAAAAGCGAGAAAAGAAGCGCGATGCAAAGTGCTGCGACGGCTCTCTTCCTGTTTTCACCGAAGTTGAACATCTGCTGGAAACCAGTGTTTTCTGTTCCGGCGAAATAGTCGAAAAGAATTCCGATAATCGCACAGAATCCGACGACCGGAACATAGAGATAATGGACCGCTACAATTTCATGAAGCGGAATTATCTGAAGGACAGGAGCGAGCGAAACGATGAAAAAAACTATCCAGAAAGCGACTGCGTGCCTCATTTCAAGCCGTTTGGGAGTCAAATTTGTCTTGTTTTTTCTGGAAGTCGTGAGAAGAGACCACACAAGAAAAACGAGGACAAACATCGAAAGGATCGAGAACTGCCTCCGCCGGAAATAGCAAGAAGCGCGAAAAATGAGAAAAGAAGCAGAAAAACCATCGCTACAAAATAGAACCACGGCTTTTTGAGAAGCGCCGCTCCGTCCTTGTAGGCAGCATACATTATGAAAACAAGCGGGATAGTGGCTCCCATCTCTTTCGAAGATATCGAAATCACCATGAAAACAAGCGACAAGACAAGCGTTCCCCACTGTTTTTTCACAGTTCCCGAAAGCGCTCTTTCCGCAGGTGAAACAGTTCTGTAAAATTTGAAAAAGCAACCTGCGCTGAGAATGTAGAAAAGCCCCATCAGAACATCGCGTCTGCCTGAAATATAGGCTACGGCGTCAGTATTTACAGGATGGACCGCAAAAATCAGAGCAGCAGCAAACGCCGCCCTCTTCGTAAGCCCGAACATCTTCAGAGCCCAGAAAAGCGCAAGAACAGAAATCGCGTGGTAAATAATGTTCATCAGCCTGAAGCCGGCCGGATTCATACCGAAAATGCGGTAGTCAAGAGCATAGGAAACATAACGCAGCGGCCTGTATGAACGCAGAATATCGGCAAAATTTCCCGAAGTTATCCAAAGAGAATTCTGGACAAGAGGAACATCGTCGAAAATAAATTCGTTCGGCAGCGAGTTGAAATAGACGAAAACTACCGCCAGAACGAGAAAAAATATCTGCTTTTTATCACTCTTCTCTGCCATTGTCCGCTCCCGAATCAAAAAGTGCGTCAAGTTCCCTGTCTATATCTTCCTGACTCGTTTCGCGCTTTATCGGCTTTATGAAGAAAACAACATTCAGAATCATCAGCACTGCAAAAAAAGCAAACATGAAAAGCCCTGCATAGTCAGAACGCGGGATCACGCCGTCCTCGATGAAGAAACCGTCATCCTTCATATCAATGTAAAGCGAATTCGCGAAAAAAGACTGCATTTTAGCCGCCTTAGAATTGGTTTTGAACGCGAAAGCGCGCCCTTTCACCGTTCTGTAATGCGGACCCGAAAAAGAATCTTCGTCAGTTACGGCAGAATCTATAATGAACTTAGAGGAACCGTTGAGATAGTAAACGACATGCCGCTCTCCGAAGATACCTTTTTTGATATTACCGCCCTGAATCGAAGTTATACCCTTGATCTGAACATAGTCTCCGTCTTTCACTTTTGCAAAATTCTCCTGATTGAGTTCAAGCGCATCGCCAAGATCTATCGGATTGCTATCCGAAAAAAAATAGATGACATTGTCTGAAAAGGCATAAACCGCGTAAAGCAGAACCAGTAAAGCGATGATAAAGGTGATAAAATTCTTTTTTCCTACATAAAAACTGAGTTTTTTCATGATTTTTTCTCCAGAAGTGCTGTTGCAATAGCAGCGATTCCCTCTTTTCTGCCGGTGAAACCGAGTTTTTCGGTCGTCTTTCCTTTGACCATTATGCAATCAGGCGGGATCCGCATTATTTCAGCAAGTTTTTCCCTCATTTGAAGCTTGTATTTACTTATTTTGGGCGTTTCGCAGACTACGGTCGAATCAACATTGACTATTTCCCAGCCGCGTAAAGCGAGCTCGGCCACAACTTTTTCAAGAAGGATCGTGCTTCTTATGTCTTTGAAAGCATTGTCGCTGTCGGGGAAAAGTTCTCCGATATCACCGATCGCCGTTGCTCCTAAAAGTGCATCGATCACAGCGTGTATCAGCACATCGGCATCGCTGTGTCCCGCAAGACCTGCATGGTTTTCGATCAGGATTCCGCCTAAAAAAAGCGGTCGCCCTTCTTCGAATCTGTGGACATCGAACCCGTTTCCTATTCTTAAATTCATATCATCCCCAATCCTATGAACAAAATCTGCATAAAGAGATAAAAAACCAGATAAATTCTTGATTTTCTTTCGTTAAATCCGTTCAGGACCTTTCCCCCTTTGTATACGAGGACAGCACGCCATACAAAAGAAACAACGTTACCGAGCACAGGAACGATGTTGAAAAGTCCCGTTGCCATGATAAAACTCGACATGCGGTAGAACTGGACAAGACGCGTATTCGAACCGAGAAGAGTGCTTCCTGTATGGAGAATGAAGGCAGTGAAAACTATTGCCATGAAAGGTGAAAGAACTATCTGGAAAAAAAGCATCGACGGCTCAGGATTCATCATTCCGAAAATCGCCTTCAGGGCGTTTTCATCGTTCAGCAGAGGCAGAGCATCGGTTCCGAACGACGATACCGCGGCTTTGAACGAAGCGAAATCGGGAAAAGATGTCTGGAAAAATTTCAATGCCCAGAAAATCTGAAAAAGCGAAGCCGCAAGTGCCGCTATTATGCCGTAAAGCGGAAGAAACGAAGGTTTCCTGCAGCTTTTCATCTTGTGGAAAAACTGCTCCGGCTGAAACAGGACCTCTTTTGTCGTCAGAAAGAAAGCATCGGCGAAACCTATTTCTGAAACCGAATCCCAGGGTGTTCCAGAAGATGTCATAAACTTTATTTTTTTCAGAACGATCTTGATTTTTTTTATGTTCGCCTCGTTTCCGGTATCAGGCTCCGCCGTTTGTGATTCCTTGTTTTCGGGATTTCCGTCAATGACGCGGTTTTCCTCGTTTTTCAGAGGATCGCCGATAAACACAAGCGCACCGCATTTCGGACATGTGATCATTCCTGATTTTGCGACTGATATTGTTTTATGACAGTTCGGACACTCGGTGATCATTTTTCTCCTCCGAAATCTGTACCTTATAACATAAAAAAAGGGTGAAAACCATAAAACAGAATAAAAAAATACCCGGACTTCCGCCCGGGCATTGAAAAAGCATGATTCTATCGTGCGAAGTTTGAGGAATTACTTTCTGAAACCGCCTCTCGGTCTCTCTTCACGAGGACGAGCTTCGTTAACGGTAACTGTTCTTCCTGCAAGTTCTGTACCGTTAAGTCCTGCGATAGCTGCCTCAGCCTCTTCCTTGTTCGGCATTTCAACAAAGCCGAAGCCTTTCGAACGGCCGGTTTCGCGATCGATAACGAATCTTGCGGAATCAACTGTTCCGAAAGCTTCGAAAGCGGATCTAAGTTCTTCTTCACTCATTTTGTACGCAAGGTTTCCAACATAAATGTTCATGTCTCTCTTCTCTCAAAAAAACAATTGTAAAACACACCCTGAGAACTATTCCTCAAGGTGACGCGATAGTAGTTGGCAAAAAATAAATGTCAACAATTTTTCCATACATATTTGACAAAATGACGCCTTACAATAAATTGAGACGTTTACCGTATGATTGAGAGGAAAAAATGTTCACTGGAATTATCGAAGCGGTTTCGGAAATAACAAGGATTGAAAAAAGCGGCTCCGAATGCCGTCTTTGTGTCAAAAATCCGTTCGGAAAAGAAATCAAGACAGGAGATTCGATAGCTGTCGACGGCGTCTGCCTGACGGTTGAAACCTTCTCCGGAGAAAACATCTCGTTCTTTGTCTCGAAAGCTACTCTCGAAAAGACGACAGCAGGCAGTTACAATGCCGGCACTGCTATAAATCTGGAGCGTGCGATGCCTGCCGGCGGCCGTTTCGACGGTCATATCGTTCAGGGGCATGTCGATTCTTGCGGGAAAGTCTCGGAAATCAGAAAAATCGGTGACGGAACCGAAATAAAAATCACGTTTGACAAAAATTTCGAGGATCTCACCGTTCCGCGTGGCTCGATCGCCGTAAACGGAGTGAGCCTCACGATCGCC
>CACZFE010000177.1 GCA_902780365.1 uncultured Spirochaetales bacterium | reverse complement strand
TTCACAATGTTGTAATGCGTATGTCCATTTTTTATCTGTTTCGAACTCTTTCTGCCAAATCAGTCCGGTCGTAGAATCAACAACGACTTCTTCATTTTCTGAATCCAACGTAAAGACACCATGAGCCATTTCATTGCCGCGGACACAGACCACGCCGCATTCTGTTGTTATTTTACGCTGTCCTACAGATCCGAAAGAAAATGCATATGCATAATTCCAATCTTTTCTATAAATTTCAGAACTCCACAGACAAGTCGTAATATCCGTAAAGTTATCATTTATTGCTATTTTGCTGTTCTCCGCGATCGTGAGCAATTCCTGAATAGTCGGAACCCGCCATCCGTCGTGGTATCCAGCATAGCCGGAACTGTTCAAGTCTATGCAGTATTTCATCGCTTCTGTCCAATCGTATGTTTCGGATGCTGGAGACTGCTGCCATATCAGACCTGTATTATTGTCCAAAACGAGAGTCTCCCCCGAAACAGTTTTTACGGTAAAATCCTGCGGAGTGCAGACACCCCAGGCAGCATACTGCGCATCCTGACCGTAATATGAGGCATAAGAAAGTTCGCGGCAGTCCCCTGCCGAAGCGTTGTCATAACACTGTGTCTGTCCGGTGCAGATTTCACCGAGAGCAAGCGGCTTTTTTTTTTTTTTTTTTTTTTCCGATTCCCACAAATAATAACCTTCGGCACATTCGCATGAATAACGTTTCGGAGAGAGCACTTTGCATTTCCCTGTCGAATTGGCGATATTTCCGCACGGATTCGGATCGCACGGATCATCAGGACCGATACCGCGTCCACCGGTAACACAACGAACTGAGGTGTCATTCCGTTTATAGCCTAACGGTGTCAAATAACCACTGTAAAAATCCGCGCACCATGCATCTTCCACGTAAAAAGAATTAGAGGAAGACCATAACCAATCAGGTATATCGGGAAAATCAGAATAAGGCTCTTCAGATTTGTCAAAATCCATCAGTGAAATAACTTCGTTTTTATTGGGCAGACGCCAGTCGCGCCTGCCGGCATAATCCAGATTTTCACAATATTTCAAGGCCTCTTTCCAAGTGCTTCTGAAATCTGAATCTTTCTGCCAGATCAGAGCCGTAACCGCATCAATGACAACAATATCTCCATTGATGGTTTTTGACGAAAAAAGACCTTTTTTCATTTTGCTGCCGCGAACACACAGCACATTTTTTGATCGTGAACTGCAATAAGAATATGACCCTTCACTAACTCTTAAGCACTTGGATTCGTGAGAAGTCCACAACTCTGCATCATAGTCAGCCGATATATTTGTGAAGTTATTGTTTATAAATGAATTGTTCTGTCCGATATTGACAATCGATAAAATTTCGTGCGGTTCAGGCAGACGCCAGTCAGAATATCCTCCGTAAACTAACTCGTCGCAATAGTTTTTAGCCTCTTCGAACGTATATTCTTTATCCGAAGCAGCCTGCTGCCACTCCAACTCAGTATTGTTGTCTACAACGATATTCTGTCCCGGAGCTTTTTTTATTGTAAAATTCTGCTGTATGCATGTGCCGGCTTCCGAATATTGTGCATCCTGACCGTAAAAATCATCATCAGATAAAGGACAGGGTATCAACACACCGTTGTCATAACAATATTTCTGTCCTGTGCAGATATTGCCGAGAGTCGGTTTATCGGTACATATATTTTCCTCTTCCAACCAATAATATCCTTCAACACATCCGCAGAAATAAAGTGTTTCCGAAACCGTTTTGCACTTTCCAGTTGAATGTTCAAGCTCTTTGCACGGATCAGGATCACATGGATCTGCAAGCTCGTTATCATTATCAAAATTCTCGAAAGCATCATGATCATCACTCAAATCAGCGTCTGTTTCATCTGAATTAGTTTTATCTTCATCGTCCGCATCTTCGTCACTTGTAAAATCAGGATCTTTTATGCAGACATTCTCCTCTGTATCGCAGTCAAGCCCTTCGTTACAGGTTCCATCCGGATAACATTCACCATAAAGTTCTCCGCGCTTTGCCTTATCTTTTGAGCTTCCGCAGGAAATCATAAAAAATGTGCATAAAAGCGCGAAAACAACAAATAATTTCTTCATTTTACCCTCAAAAAACATCCCGACTTTTCATTTGTACCGAAATTTTCAATTTTAAAAACATTTCAAACGTAACAAAAAACAGAGGATTATACTCGATTTTAAGGAAAATGCGAGATTAAGTCAGAGATTTAAAAGGTTATTTGAACGATTTCAGAACGTTGATGACGTAGTCGATATCTGCTGCGGTGTGGTCTGCGTTGATCTGGAAACGGATCTCTTCGTCGCCCTTCGGAACTACCGGATAGTTCATAGCCGTTGCGAGAACGCCGTTCTTCGTGAGCCATGCAACGATGTCTGCCGTCTTTTTGGTGTCTCTGACCATGAGCGGAGTTACAGGGTGCGGGCCTGCGATGGTCTCGAAGCCGTTATCAACGAGTCCTTTTTCGAATCTTGCTGTGATTTCGGCAAGGTGAGCAAGGCGTTTGATGCCCTCTTCGCTTTCAAGGATGTCGAGAACTTTGAGGACAGCGTAAGCCTCGCCTACCGTGATCGGGTTCGAGTAGATGTACATCGGAGCGGTCTGTCTCAAGAATTCGGTAACAGCTTTTGATGCGACGACGTATCCGCCGTTTACGCCGTATGATTTTCCGAGCGTACCGATAAGGATGTCGACTTTCGCGCCGGTGACTTCCTCTGTTCCTCTTCCGGTTTTACCGTAAGCACCTACACCGTGGGAATCGTCAGCAACGGTCGTTACGCCTTCTTCGAATTTGTCGTTGTATTTCTTGCAGATCGCAGTGAACTTGTCGAACGGGCAGAAGTCGCCTCTCATCGAGAAAACGCCGTCTGTTACGACGATGCATCTTTTGCCTTTGCCTACAGCTTCCTGAAGTTTTGCTTCAAGGTCTTCCATGCTGTTGTGCTTGTATATAAGTTTGAGTACCGGGCGGGAAAGTTTCATCGCGTTGATGATGCAGTTGTGGTTGAGTTCATCGCTGATGATGACCGTTTCATTGGTGATAAGCGGGAAAATAACACCCATCGAAGTGACATAAGCGCTCGAAAAAATCATTGCCGATTCTCTGCCGTGGAACTTCGCAAGTCTTTTTTCAAGGTCAACGTGAGCTTTATGTGTTCCGGAAATGAAGCGGACAGCGCCGGGGCCGACACCGAAAGCCTTCGTTCCTTCTTCCTCAGCCTTGATGACTTCGTCTCTCATCGAAAGGCCGAGGTAACTGTTTGAATTCATTTTGATAAACTTCTGTTCATAGCCTTCAACGACATAACGCGGACCGTTTGCGCCTTCGGGCGGAAGGATCTTGGTGATGACCATTTCGTCGCCTTTAGCTGTTCCCTTTGCTTTAAGCTCGTTTACATGGTTGTTAAGAGCATTTTCAAGTCTTGTAGTCATAATAGCCTCCAAAAATTTATAAAAAACCACAAAAAATGACGCGCGAGTATAGTATTTTGGTTTTTTTTGTGAAGAAATTTGTTTCTCAGCTTTCTGCCGGAGATGCAACTTCTTTATTCAGCTGAGTGCGCTCGTCGTAAAGCTCTTTTGAAATGTGAGTGAAAGCCTCTACGACAACCGGATCGAAAGCTTTTCCAGAGCCTTCGGTAATGATCTCGCCGCCAGCGGGATTTCCTCTCCTTTGATCTTTGCGGGATAACCGGTTCCGTCCCATTTTTCATGGTGAAAATTCGCCATTTCGATCGACTCTTTCAGGTAACCTTCATCCATATCGCTTGCATTCGTCTCGATTTTGGTAAGGATGTTCTTTCCTTCAGTCGTGTGGCTCTGCATGATTTTGAATTCATCGTCGGTGAATCTTCCCGGTTTGTTCAAAATAAGATCGGAAATGGCGATTTTTCCGATGTCGTGAAGAGGTGCCGAGCGTTTCAGGACTTTGATGTAGGAATCGGTGAGAATATCTTTGAACTTTCCTTCTTTCTGTAGTTCCTTCGCTATCGCTTCGACGTAAAACGCCGTCTTTTTGACGTGGTTGCCTGTGCTTATGTCGCGCGCTTCGACCATTTCAGCGAAGTTGACGATGATCTCTTCCTGCATATTCGTGATCCGCTCAGTCTGTTTGTTGAGCTGGTCGATGTAGGAGAGCGAATCGCCCCCCATTTTCATTATAGCCTTGTAAAGATATTCGATTTCGTCGAAAGTGTGTATCTTAAGGTCTTCGATCTCCTTCAGACTGCTGCCGCGCTCAGCACCCTGTTCCAGATAGCGCACGATGTTGGCAATCGTCTCCAGCGAGCGCCGCAGGTCCCAAACCTCGTCCTCTTCCAGATGTGTGTTCTCCAACCGGATACGGCTCACGGCCTCTCTCACGTCGAAGAAATACTGCATGGGGAAGTCGTCTTTCTCTTCCTGCA
>CACZFE010000176.1 GCA_902780365.1 uncultured Spirochaetales bacterium | reverse complement strand
AAGTCCATCTTTCGCAGTGTATTTCTTGCCGGAGGGAGTTCTGTTCTGTCAAGCCGCTGCTTTTTTCGGCGTTTTTTCCGGAGTGGGTGGAACTTTCAGACAGTCCGCTCAATCCGAAAATAATCGAACTCAATAAATCGCTTGCGAAAAAAAGAAAGCTTGCCCAGCTTTACTGTCCGAAGAAAAAACAGGCGTCGCAGGACTGCGGGGCATATTCGAATTTTTGCAGGTACAACCTGATATGCGGCGCTTTCAGTGAAAGAAAAGGGAAAAATTTTATAAAATCTTTGAGATGGAGGAAAGAGATGGTTTATTTTGTAATGTATCTTGACGGAACGACGGAGCTTGTCGGCAAAAACGATCTGGGAAATGTCGACATCGACAAAGTCGAGCGCGTTTACCCGGGAAACTACGAAGTCAGAATCGTGTCGGAACTTGTTCCGCTCGGCGAAGAGAAGGAAAAACTTGAGGAGACAGTAAGCGCTTTCAAGGAAAAGTACAGCGGAAATGTTGTTTCTTCAGACGGGCTCGTTGATTTCGAGTCGTGGTTCGAAAACGCCTCAAACGGCGACAGCGCGATAATTCCGGAAAAGGTCCTCGTTCCGCAGAAGACCTACAAAGTCATGAAAATCAAGGATGTGGTCGAGCCGGCTGAGACAAAAACCGTAAAACCTGATACATCTGCAGAAATTCCTGAACCGAGGCCTGAGAAAATTCCCGAAAAGAAAGCTGAAAAAGCAAAAGAGGAGCCGCAGCAGTCGCTTTTTGAGACGAAGAAAACGGATGAGTCAGCCGAAAACGGACAGGAAAAGGGAAAAAGAGGACGCAAAAAGAAAGTCGCGGAATAAAATGCTGCTTGAAAATTTTGAAATTCCGGACTTGAAAGCGGAAATTACGGCAATCGGTGATCCGTTTTTTCACGGGAATACTTCGCTATATATAGAAGAAATCATCAATAATAAATCAAACCACAAAGTTTTTATCGCCGAACGCGGCGGGAATGTCGCCGGATTTCTGATTCTTTCCTCCGTTATGGATGAAGCCGAAATCATTGAAGTCGCTGTCGCGGAAAATTTCAGAAGAAACGGGATCGCTTCCGGACTCATGTCCGAAATTTTCGACTGGTGTCTGAAAAACGGCATTACGCAGATTTTTCTCGAAGTCAGGGAATCGAATTTTCCTGCCAGGGAGTGTTACAGAAAATTCGGTTTTTCGGAAAACGGATGCAGAAAAAACTACTACCGCAACCCGGTCGAAAATGCTCTTCTCATGTCAAAAAAAATTGTTTTGCCGACATTTTCAATATAGGCGCTTTTATTGAAAAAAAGAAAAAAACAAAAAAACTTGCTATCCGCAAAATATCAATAAAATCAAACTGTTATATCAAAAAAACGCCAATTTTTTGACAACGGGGACTCCCTCCATACAATGCCTGCGGTTTTTTGGTAATGGTAATATTAGGAGTAGTTTAGAAATGCCGACCATTAATCAGTTAATAAGAAAAGGTCGTAAGGACCAGCAGAACAAAAGCAAGTGCCCGGCACTTGTATCATGTCCACAGAGAAAGGGTGTTTGTGTCCGTGTTTACACAACAACCCCGAAAAAGCCCAATTCAGCTCTCAGAAAGGTTGCAAGGGTTCGTTTGACAAGCGGTTTTGAAGTAACCTGCTACATCCCCGGTGAAGGCCACAATCTTCAGGAACACAGTGTTGTTCTTGTCAGAGGCGGCAGAGTCAAAGACCTCCCCGGTGTACGTTATCACATCGTCAGAGGTACAAACGATACGTCGGGTGTCAACAACAGAAAGCAGAGTCGTTCAAAATACGGCGCAAAGAGACCGAAGTAATTAAAGGAGTTGAATAATGCCAAGAAGAAAATGCGTTTCAAAAAGAGAAGTTCCGGCAGATCCGAAATACGGAGATGTCCTTCTTCAGAAATTCATCAACAAAATCATGCTTCGCGGTAAGAAAAGTGTAGCAGAAACAATAGTTTACACTGCTATTGAAACTGCTGCTCAGAGCAAGAAAGAGAATCCGGTTGACATTTTTAAAGCCGCTCTCGACAACATCAGACCGCAGGTTATGGTTAAATCAACGAGAATCGGCGGCGCGACCTATCAGGTTCCGACCGAGATTTCTCTTGAGAACAGCCAGGCGATCGGCATGAAATGGATGATCATGTTCTCCCGCAAAAGAAGCGAGAAAGGCATGGCAGCCAAACTTGCAGGCGAGATCGACGACGCTTTCAACAAAAGAGGAAACTCTTTCAAGAGAAAAGAAGATACTCACAAAATGGCAGAAGCTAACAAGGCTTTCGCTCATTTCAAGTGGTAATAATCGGAGGCCTCCAGTTCCATGTCCGCAGCTGAAAAGCACATAGCTCTCGAAGATATCCGTAATATCGGTATCATGGCGCACATCGATGCCGGTAAGACGACAACTACCGAGAGAATACTTTTCTACACGGGCGTTTCCCGCAAAATGGGCGAAGTCCACGAGGGGACCGCAGTCATGGACTGGATGGATCAGGAGCAGGAAAGAGGAATCACGATCACTTCCGCTGCGACTACATGTTACTGGCGCGAAAAAAGAATCAACATCATCGACACTCCCGGACACGTCGATTTCACGATCGAAGTCGAGCGTTCTCTGAGAGTCCTTGACGGTGCGGTAGCTGTTTTCTGCGCGGTAAGCGGTGTCGAGCCTCAGTCCGAAACCGTTTGGAGACAGGCGGACAAGTACAAAGTTCCGAGACTTGCGTTCGTAAACAAGATGGACCGCATCGGTGCCGATTTCTTCCATGTTATCAAAATGATGGAGCAGAAACTCGGTGCAAGAGCCGTTGCTGTTCAGGTTCCGGTAGGAAAAGAGGATTCTTTCCGCGGGATCATCGACATCATCAACATGACGACGCGTTATTACGACAGCGATGTTCTCGGAGCTGTTTTCAGAGAAGAGAATTCGATCCCCGAAGAATATAAAGAAGTAGTTGACCAGTGCCGCGAAAAACTTTTCGAAGCTCTGTCCGACTACGACGAGGAGATCATGGCTCTTTTCCTTGACGGTGCCGCGATTGAACCCGCGAAGATCCGCGCTGCGCTGCGCAAAGCTGTTATCAGCAACTCGATTTTCCCGGTTCTCTGCGGCAGTTCGTTCAAAAACAAAGGTGTCCAGCTTCTGCTTGACGCAGTTGTCGATTATCTGCCTTCTCCAGTGGATGTTCCTCCGATAAAAGTCACTTCCGTCAAAGACGAAAAGGAAAAATTTGTCAAACCGACAGATTCTTTCCCCGGTGCTTTGATTTTCAAGATAATGTCCGATCCTTATGTTGGTGAACTCAGTTTTGTCAGGGTCTACTGCGGCGAACTTGCTGTCGGCCAGCAGTACTACAACCCGCTTTCGGACAAAGTCGAGAGAGTCGGCAGACTGCTTCGGATGCACGCAAACAAGAGAGAGGATGTCGAAGTCATCACGGCTGGAAACATCGGTGCGATCGTCGGTCTGAAATACGCGACTACGGGATCGACGCTCTGTTCGAAACACGACGCGTTCGTTTTTGAGAAGATCACTTTCCCGGAACCTGTAATCAGTATCGCGATCGAACCGAAAACAAAAGCCGACGAGGAAAGACTTGCGCTCTCTCTTGAAAAACTTGCGAAGGAAGACCCGAGTTTCAGAGTCAATGCAGACGCTGAAACCGGTCAGACCATCATTTCCGGAATGGGCGAGCTTCACCTCGAAGTCCTTGTCGAGAGACTCCGCAGGGAATTCAAGGTCGATGCC
>CACZFE010000175.1 GCA_902780365.1 uncultured Spirochaetales bacterium | reverse complement strand
CAAGACGATCAAGGAACTTACCAATAAAAACGGTTTCGAACCCAGCATTTCCGATGTCGCAAAGCAGATGAACCTTCCCGAAGACAAGATCCGTAAGGTCTGGCGCAGCGCGAGAGAGACTATTTCGCTTGAAACGCCTATCGGTGAGGACGAGGACAGCCAGCTTCAGGATTTTGTCGAAGATCCGAAGACTTTAAGCCCGGAAGACTACACCGCGCGTCAGAATATGGCCGAGATCATCAGAGAACTTTTCCACGGTCTCACTCCGAGAGAGGAAAAAGTCATCAGAATGCGTTTCGGAATAGGCGAAACCGACTCCTTCACCCTTGACGAAATCGGCAAGGAATTCGGTGTGACCCGCGAAAGGATCAGACAGATCGAAGCCAAAGCTGTCATCAAACTCAAAAAAATGCTCAAAGGCAAAAAGACTTCCTGGGACGATTTCATGTAATCGTTCTTGTCGATTTGCCGCCGTCGAAATATCGAAATCTCGAAATTTCGACAAAAAAGCGGCGGCATTAAAAAATTTTTTTGATTTTTACATTTTTAATGGTAAATAACGCGCCGTGAGGTTCTTTTGTCTCATTTCTCTGCATCTTTTTCGCAGGTTTTAATCCAAAGAGTGAGGTTGTTAAATGTGGAGTGGCAGAGCTAAGGATATTTTTTTAAAATTGGAGCCGTTGGCAAACAGGATGGGATTCAAGATTGTCGAACTCGATCTGCCGACGGGACAGAACGGTGTCTTCAGGGTTTATCTGGACACACTTTCGCCGGAAACGCGCATTTCGCTTGACGAGTGCGGCTCTTTCAGCCCGATCGTGAGCGATTTTCTTGATGCAGAAGACCCGTTTCCTTTCCGCTATTACCTTGAAGTCAGCTCTCCAGGGCTCGACAGACCGGTAAGAAGGTGGGACGATCTTCATGACGAGATCGGCAAAACGCTTAAAATCAAGCTCTCCGAGCTGGTTGACGGGAGAAAGCGCTTTACCGGCGTGCTTGTTTCTGTTGACGACGACAAGGATGAGTTCGTTGTACGCGCCGAGGACGGCACTGAACTTAAGATAGCAAAAGGATTTGTCAGAAAAATAAATGAAGTTTGGAATGGAGAAAAGTAATGGATTTTAACTTGAAGGAATTGATTGACCAGCTGGTCAAAATGAAAGGTATCAAAAGAGAACTTATTATCGACATCGTCAAAGAAGCTCTTTACCGTGCAGTCCAGAAAAAGCTCGGAACGGAAGCCGATATCGACATCATGTATGACGATGAAACCGGAACGCTTGAGGCTTACTATTTCAGGCTTGTAACCGACAGGGTTGAGGATCCTCTTCTTGATATTTCGCTTGCAGAAGCCCGTAAAATCGACCCGGAAGCGACTCTCGGCGACACCCTCGGCATCAAAATGGAAGCTGACGAGCTCGGCAGGATCGCGGCTCAGGTCGCGAAGCAGGTCATTCTTCAGAAAATAAAGACGCTTGAAGGCGACATAATCTACGACGAGTTCAAAAATAGACAGTCCGAAATCATCACCGGAACGGTAAGACGTTTCGAAAAAACCGGTATAATCGTTGATATCGGCAAGACCGAGGCATATCTTCCCTACACGCAGCAGATCCCGTCCGACAGATTCAAAACTGGCGACAGAATCAAAGCTTTCATCCTTGAAGTAAAAAAACCTGCTTCTGGTCAGAGCTGCAACATTCTTCTCAGCCGTATCAACACGATGTTCCTTATTAAACTTTTTGAACTCGAAGTTCCTGAAATCGCTGAAAAGATAGTTAAAATCGAGGGCGTTGCACGTGATCCGGGACACCGTTCGAAAATCAGTGTCCGCTCGATCGATCACGATGTTGATCCGGTAGGTGCCTGCGTCGGTATGAAAGGTTCCAGAATCCAGAACGTGGTCCACGAACTCAGCGGGGAGAAGATAGACATCATCCCGTGGGACGAGGATTCGGTAAAATATATCTGCAACACTCTTTCTCCGGTCGAAGTTTCTCAGATCATCATTGACGAAGAAGAGCACAGCATGGATGTCATTGTTCCCGACGACCAGCTGTCAGTCGCTATCGGACGCGGCGGCGAGAACGTCAGACTTGCAAGCCAGCTCACAGGCTGGAGCATCGATATCCAGAGCGAAAGCCAGATGCAGATGATGCTCGAAGAGGCAAAGAGAAGACTTCTCTTCATCGACGGTATTGATGAAAGCATCGCAGATTCGCTCATCAAACTCGGGTACACGACTCTGGAAGACCTCACGACAGTCGCTCCGGAAGTTCTTGCAGAGCTTCCCGATATTTCGGTAGAAAAGGCAGAGTCGATCATCGAACAGGCCAACATGATGCTCGAAAAAGGCATGGGTGTCATCAATATCGACGACGAACTTGAAAAGAAACTTGACGTTCCGACGACGACTCTCAAATGCATCAACGAAGAGCTCGGACAGTTCCTTGCAGAGAGAGGATATCTCACGCTTGCCGACATTCAGAGCGAGCCTGACACCGAATCTTTCGCGAAAAACGCCGAACTCAGCATCAGAAGGGCAAGACAGATCCGTTACAGCCTCCAGATTCACATTGACGAGCTCAACGGTAAAAAACGTGACAAAGTCGGAAGAGTAACGCCTGATTCGATCTTCGATTTCTCTAAACTTGACGAAGACAAGGGTGAAGGCGAAGAGGAGTAGCATGACTGAACGGAGCTGTGTATTCTGCGGCGGCAGAGGGGAAAAGGAAGAACTTCTGAGATGGGTCGTTGCGGGAAATGCGCTTTTCCCTGACTGGACTCAGAAGCTTGAAGGCCGTGCTATCTATACCCACTTTGACATGAAGTGCGTATGCGGTATTTACGGTGCTAAAAAAGCCCTTTCTGCTTTCGAAAAATGCGATTCTTTCGGCGTGCCGCAGGAAAAGATCCTTGATTTTGTCCGTACACAGGCCGAAAAGTCGTCAGATTACTATTTTGCGATATGCCGCAGAAGCGGAGTTCTGCTTAAAGGACAGAATCTGATCGCGGATGAAGCTGACAAAGGCACATCTTTTGACTCGCTTGTTTTTGCTTCCGATGCATCGGCTAAAACTGTCAGGGAACTTGAAAAAAAGACAGGGTTGCAAGGTGTGAAAACCGTGTTTTCAAAAAAGCGGCTCGGTGAAGAATTCGACGGCAGAGATGTTTCGGTGTTTGCGCTGAAACCTTCAAAACAGTCGGGAAAACTTATGTTTTATATGAATTTACTGAATAATTTCACTTCGGGGGATATTTAATGCGTATCAGTGAATTGGCAAAAGAACTTGGCGTAGAAAGCAAAGTTGTCATTGCTTATCTTGAATCAAAGGGCATAGGCGGTTACAAAGCTGCAAACAAAATAGAAGGATATCACGAGGAGATGGTCAGAGAGCATTTTCCGGCAGCTAAAAAGGAGGAAGATCCTGAACCTGCGGCAAGGCCGAAAGCTATACTCCGCAAAGGAACCAGGGAAAGAAGTTTCATTCCTTCGGACGAGCGGCCTGCAGTTCAGCCTGAAGAGGCTAAAGAGCCGGAAAAGCCTGAGGAAGAAGTGCCTGAAGAAAAACCGGAAGAAATACCTGTAGTTCCGGAAGAAGCTGCCCCCGAAACTTCAACGGAACAGGCTCCAGAGCCCGAAGCAGAGGAAATTCCTGAAGAAAAAGAAGAAGTGCCTGAAGAAAAGATCGTCAGTGTCGAGGATGAGATCAGAAAGATCGCGGCGGAGCACAAAGAAGAACTTCCCGAGGAAGAAAGAAAACCGCAGCACAGAAAAGAAGAGGAAAATACTGAAA
>CACZFE010000174.1 GCA_902780365.1 uncultured Spirochaetales bacterium | reverse complement strand
AATTTTTTCATTTTCTCGTTGTTCAGGCGTTTTGAGGCGTTTCTTATTTGTGAAATCGTAGGCGGAAAGCGGATAGGGCTTTTTCTTTTTCTGGCCCTTATGATTCCTGGTTCGGTGAAATATCTTTTTATTTTCGTTCTTGCCGCGAGGCTTCTTCCGGCGACAATAACTGAAAAGAAAGCGCGCCTCTTTCTTTCTCTGCCTTTTTCAAGGACAGAGCTCTTTATCTATTCGTTTTTATTTGGTTTCCTGATTCTTTTTTCGGCGACTTCAATAGGCTGGGCGCTGTTTGACAAAGGAAGTTCGCCCGAGTTTATGAAATATTTCATTTTCTATACTTTTTATTTCGGCATCACGCTGATGTATGCCTTGAAGATAGGTTCCACGATGATTCTTCCGATGCTTCTTCTGCTCTTTGATCTGATTTCATCTTTGATTGCGCCGGGACTTTTTGCCGTAACTTCTCAGTTCAGCCCGATTTATCAGCAGAATCAGCCTCTTTCGCTTGCGGTAGCACTCGCTTCTCTTGCGATTTCCTATGTAATGTTCGTTTTCGGAAGGAGGGAAAAATGGTGATTTCCCTTGAAAACGTAACCAAGATTTTCGGGAAAAAACGAGTGGTCGACAATGTCAGTATTGAGTTTCAAGCCGGTAAAATATCGGCGGTTGTCGGGGCTCATGAATCGGGAAAAACGGTTCTTTTAAGGCTTCTTGCCGGTGAATTGAAACCCGATTCAGGCAAAGTTGTCTTGAAGCGCGGGAATTCGAGAGCTGCGGCCTTTGAAAACAGCACTTTTTTCAGAGGGCTTAGAATTGCTGATTACTGCACTCTCTGGACTCTCCTTTATCCGGAATTCGACGTGAAAAAGTGCCGTTCTTTACTGGCAGAGGCCGAGATCACCGAAAACAACAGGATCCATGCTTTTTCTGACAGTATGAAAACATGGTTCAACATATCTCTTGTTCTCGCCAGCAATGCCGATGTCATGATTTTTGACGAACCGTGGTCTCATCTCGATTCCAAAATGAAGCTTCAGCTGCTTGACCTGCTTGATGAAACGGCGGAAATGGGAAGAACAGTCATTGTCAGTTCTGAGGAGATAACGGACTTGGAGAAGGCGGCCGGTTTTGTAGCTGCTATGAACAACGGCTCGCTTGTTCTTGCCGGCTGTTCGGAAAATCTCATTGCTTCGCACAGACTTCTTCCGGGAGCTTCGACGATCTCGCCGGATTACAAAGTCATTGGTCCGGTTCTTGACGAAAGACTTGCCGAAACCACGGACGATATAGGAAGAAAAGCGACTTTGAAAGAGATAGTTTCAGGTTATATCAACGGAAGCAGTTCTTAGATTTTATCGAATTTTTTATTTCTTTTCTTCGGTCTGGGGAGTTTTTTCGAAAGAGAGAAGTTCAACTTCGAAAATGAGTGTCGAGTTCGGGCCGATTTGTTCTCCGGCACCGCCTTCGCCGTAAGCGAGTTCCGGTGGAATGAAGAATTTGTATTTAGCACCTTTCTTCATAAGCTGAACGCCTTCCGTCCATCCTTTGATGACTCTGTTGAGCGGGAATTTCGCCGGTTCGTTTCTCTTGTATGAGCTGTCGAACTCCGTTCCGTCAAGGAGTGTTCCGCGGTAGTGGACTTCAACGATATCCTCTGCTGCAGGGCTTTCGCCTTCGCCTTCTTTCTCAACGATATACTGAAGACCGGATTCTGTTGTTTTTACACCTTCTTTTGCCTTGTTCTCGGCAAGGAATTTTTCGCCAGCCTCTTTGTTTTCGGTAGCTTTTTTAGCTCTTTCTTCCATCATTTTGGTAATCATTTCGGTCTGGAATTCCTGAAGAGCTGTGCCGATTTCCTCTTCGGTCATCTTTGATTCCGTGCCGGTGAAAGAAGCTTTGAAGCCTGCAAGAAATGCGTCGAGATTGAAATCAAAACCTTGTTTTTTGAAATTTCTGCCGACATCGCTTCCAAGAGCGTAGCCGAATTTAACTTGTTTGTCGGAATCGATTTTTTCTTTTGTGATGCTGTTTCCTTCAGCACAGTTGCCGCAGGCGCAGAAAAACATCGAAACGGCCATAACAATGCAACAAATAACCTTTTTCATTGTTCCTCCTAAAAAACAAAATAAAAACCGCGGAACGTTACCAAGATTTATTTGAAAAGCAATTTCTATTTTTTATTCCTGATTTAAAATGCAAGTCCGGAATCAATCAGCATGAGCCAGAAAGTTTTTTATTTCTTCGAGTTGTTTTTTCGCAGTTTCGCGCCCTTCCTGATAGACACGCTCAAGTTCGTCGGTATTTTTTTCTGTTCTGCTGATTCCGAGAGATTTTTCAGGGCAGATAATGTAAGCTGCTCCGGCTTTTTCGCGGGAAAATATATATTCGCGCTGCCTATTGTATTTTTCGTGGCGGGTCGCTACGGCATCGATCAGTTTCGGATATTTGCGGAGCAGAAACTTCATCAGAGGAAAGAAACTGACAGGTTTTTTTACGAAATCTCTCGGCTGGGTGAGAATTACGACATTTCTGGTGTAGCCGATACTTTCGAAGTATTCGAGCGGAACGGAGTCTGCAATGCCGCCGTCAAGGAAAATTCTGTCACCGATTCTGACTGGTGTTGAAACACCCGGCATCGAAGCCGAAGCACGGATCCATTCCATTCCTTCTCTGGAATTGTCGATTTTTTTGTAACGCGGTTCTCCTGTTTCGGCATCTGTTATTCCGACATAAAATTCCATCGGATTCTTGTCAAAAGTTTCATAGTCGAACAGATCGAGCTGATTCGGAAGGATGTCGTAGCAGAAATCGGTGTTGTAAAGGTTGCCTGATGTAAAGAGGGAATGAAAGCTGCAGTAGCGCTTGTCATGGGCATATTTTTTGTTGTAGCGGATAGCCCTGCCTATCTGTTTTGATTTGAAGTTGCAGCCGAAAGTGGCTCCTGCCGAAACACCGAGCATTCCGTCAAACGTGATGCCGTTTTCCATAAACACATCGAGTATGCCAGTTGTGAACATTCCTCTCATTGCGCCGCCTTCAAGCACAAGTCCCGTTTTTCCTGCCATTTCCGCCTCCTTCAGAAGAAAGACAAAGAGTTGCTTTGTAGCATAACTGTGCGGAAATTCAATATATTTGATAAAAAATCGTACCAGCGGTTGACTTGTAGGAAGGCGTGTTTATTTATTCATCCGTTTATTGAGCTTACGAGGTGAAAATGAGTTCTGAAAATTTTATGATGACAGAGATCCCGGCGACTTTGCCGGTTTTTGTGATTAGAGAAGGGGTTCTTTTTCCGTTTATGCTGATGGGAATCGCAGCTCCGAACGAAAAGATTTTCGCAAATCTGCTGCGTGCCGCCGAATCTACCGGAAACTACATCGTAGTAGTTGCCGAAAAGAGACCAACTGACGACAAAAGTCTGCTTCCGAGAATTGTAAGTATGGAAAATATTTACTCAATAGGAACAGTAGCAGCAGTTGTCAGGGAAAACGCAGGTGAAAACGGACGCGGCAATATTCTCCTTAAAGGTTTGAAGAAAGTTGCGATAAAAGGGGTCCTTTTCAATCCGGTTTTTGACATGAGTTTTGCGAGGGTCGAGGTGGTTGAAGAGAACAATTTTCTCGAGGCGAAAGATGAGATGCTTCTCCGCACTGCGGTTCTTGACACGAGGGAGCTTTTCAACGCGATAAGTTCACTCAACGCCTTTCCTCCCGCTGTTCTCAAGGATTTTAAAAATATCAATGATCCTATAAGGTTAGCTGAGTTTGTAGCTTCCAATTTCTTGCGCAATACTGAAGAACTGCAGAAGGTTCTGGAAGAAAATTCGCCGCTTA
>CACZFE010000173.1 GCA_902780365.1 uncultured Spirochaetales bacterium | reverse complement strand
ACCATTACTCTTCCTCATCCTCATTCTCTTTCACATTCTCATTCTCTTTCTGTTTTTTCTCCTGTCCGGCTTCGATTTTATTGAGTGCCTTCAGAGCCTTTTTGTAAAATTCATTGTTTTTGGAGACTGTTTTCATAACTTCCTGGAAAAGTCTTTTTGCCTCTTCGGGATCTTCGTCAATAACATACATTCCCTCTTCGTAAAGATCTTCAGCCTCTTCTACCGCATCTTCAGGATCATCGCTTTCTTTCGCTTTCGGTTTTGCTTTTGGAGCTGAAGCCGGAGCCGGCGGCATACTCTGTTTTATGTAGTAGATTTCATTCTCTATCATCTTCTTTTCGTTATGGTCACTCGTATATTTCAGACAGCGCTTGAAATACTTGACAGCTTCTGAAAGGCTGCCTCTTTCCTTGTAAATATAGGCGAGTTTGCTCATTGCATCTACATCTTTTTTGTCGTATGCAAGGACCTTTTTGTAGTAAATTATCGCTTTGTTTATGTCGCCTTCATCATAATATATGCCGGCTATGAGCTTAGCCGCTCCGCGATTTCCCGATTTTTCAGCTTTTTTAAGGTATTCCATCGCTTTGCCGCGGTTGTTAAGCTGGAGATAGCTTTCTCCGATTTCAAGATAAGCCTCTTTTTTCAGCGATTTGTCGGTTACTCTGTTGAAGTATTTGAGAGCGTTTCTGTAATCATCGAGGTTTTTATAGACAACGCCCTTCATAAGCAGCAGTTCCTGATCTGCAGGGTCAATTTTTTCGGCAGCTTCAATTTTTTCCACTGCACCTTTGTAGTCACCGCGCTTCGAAAGAATCTTGGAATAAAGCATGTAGTTGTCGAAATTTTTCATATCGAGAACGACTGCCGTATCGATCTCTTTTTCAGCTTCCGGATAACGCTCCATAGCATACAAAATCTTTGATTTCAGGTAATATACCGATGTCTTCTGGGAATCGAGTTCAAGCGCGTGGTTTATTGCAGACAGAGCCTTTTCGTAGGCTTTTGTGTGGTAATATGAGTTTGCAAGCGAAACACTGCTTTTATACATTCTCTTTTCTACGAAAGTCTTCGGCTCAAGCAGCGAAATGACATCTTTCCACTTTCTCTCCTTTTCAAGACTGTCGATGTAGGCCTGAAGATAATCGTAATTTCCCGGTTCTGCTTTATACGCCTTATGCAGCATTCTTGTCGCTTCGGCATGTTTGCCCTGATCTTTGAGGAACTGACCGTAGAAGAAATAGACCCTTTCGTCGCCGACAGAATTCTTTTCGTTTGCAACTTTGAAGTGTTCGGACGCACTCTTGTAATCGGCATTTTTGTGGTCGATTATTGCCTTTATTAAATGGTACGGATATCTGTCTTTTCCAAGTTTTTCGAGAACTACCAGAATCTGATCGAGATCCTTAACTTTGTTGAAATCAACAAGGAGAATCTGTGCTTTCGCGATGTAAGGCTCGATATAGGAAGGATCCGATTTGATGGAAAGGTCGTAAAACTCGATCGCTTTCGCCTTGTCACCGATGTTGGAATAAATTTTCGCTACACGGGCAAGAAGCTGCGGATTGGTCAGAGTTGTGAGATCAAGTTTTGCAAGCTCGAGGTATATCTTCTCTTTCTGGCTCAGAAGAACATATATTTCGGTTTTTCCGATAATCGAAGCCGCATGTTTCGGGTCTATTTTCAGAGCCATATCGTAGTATTCCATAGCCTTCGTAGAATCGGAAATCTGGACATAGAAATCGGCGATTTTTGTTATAGCCTCGGTATCTGTCTGATTTATTTCCACAGCCTTTTCATAGTACCCTATCGCTTCCTTTGTGGCTCCGCGCTTTGAAGCCATTGACGCAAGCATCTGATAATATTCAGCTTTCTGAAAATCTTCCGCTTTTGCGATAATGTTGTTGTCAATATTTTTAAGAAATGTCTCGGCTTCTGCAAGTTTGTTCTCGCTGTTCATAAGAATCTTCGATTTGAGCAGATAAGCCTTGATATAGTTCGGCGATTCTGAGATGATTCTGTTTATGAACGCCATAGCAGACTGCGTGTCGCCGTTCTGATATTTCATATTTGCAAGAGCATACATTATCTTTACGCTTTTGCCGCCGCCCTGAATGAATCCGGTATTGAAAAAGTTTTCCGCTTTTTCGAGATCGTTCTTTCCGCTTGCAAGAAGTCCGAGGATGTAGAAAATCTCCTGATCGTTCTTTTCAGTAAACGGCTGAAGAAGTTCCGCAGCCGCATCGTACTGTTTCTGCTCATACAGACAAAGGGCTTTCGCCTTGACGAGATCGATATTTCCCGATGCTTTCTTTATTGCAGCGTCAATTTTCTCGTTTATTGACGATACCGACTCCACTCTCTTGTTATACGAAACAAGAAGGTTCATCTTGACCTGACCGTCGAGACCGACAGCACTCGGAGCCGAATCATCCGGTTTTATATACTGCTTAAGGATACCGATACTATTGACGTAATCTTCAGGAGTATCCTTGTCGAGAGCATCTCTTACATCTGCCAGAGTTCCTGTGTTGACGGCAATCTGCTCGCTTATGTTGTCAAGAACATCGGCCGAATTGTTGCGCTTCATGTAGAAATAATATGCTCCGGCAATAACTATCGCAAGAATAGCTACCGTAGCGACAGAGGTAGCAACATAAAACATAACGGAACTGCCTCCGCGTTTTCTCTCCTTCTTAGGCTTGCCAGATGACGGCACACCTGCCGAAGTGTCTCCGTATTCTTCAGGAATATAAACATGTTCGACTTTGCTGACATCCTCGTCGAGATTGATTTCTTCAGAGACATCTTCCTTATGGATAGCAGTTCCCTCTTCAAACAGAAGCGCATCCATAGAATCTTCCGGCGAATCGCCTCCTAAAGCGAGTTTCAAGCCGGTCACAGTGCCTGTTTTGCCGGATTCCGGTGAATATTCCTCATCGTTCCAGTGTACGCCGTCGTAACTGATATCGTCATCTTCCGTAATCTCGCCGTTGAGCATCAGTTCATCGACCTGAGATTCGTTGACCGGCCCTACGACTTTGCCGGTTTTTTTATTTCTGAAATAAATTTTACGGCTTTCCGGAGCAGCCTGCTGCGCCTTGGGTGCATCACCGAAAAGTTCCTTCAGGAAATCGTCAGACACATCGCTTTTGTCGCTGCTGTCTCCTGAAATATCGCCGAAAAGATCATCGTCCGCATCGTCTCCGAAAAGATCTGCTTCAGCTTTTTTAGCGGATTCTGCGGCATCACCGGCAGGCTTGTCTGAAAACAACGAATCAGAGTCTTGAACAGCCTGCGCTTTAGCGGAATCATCAGCAAAAAGATCGTCTTCGCCGTCAAAGCGGTCGTTTGCCAGATCAAGGCCGGAATTTCCGTCACCGCCGAAAGAAACGGAATCAGCGTCGGACGGAGCTGACGCATCGGATATTTCGTCATGATACGAAGTCATTTCAATCCCTGCGTCCTCTGCCGGTTCATCCTGAGGAATATCTTCAGCAGATTTTTTCTTGAAATCGCCGCCCAGAAGAGCGTCAAGATCGTCAGCCGCCTGATTGTTGTTCGCCGGCATCGAGTCGAAGAGAGAATCTACATCGCCGGAAACGCCGCTGCTTTCCGGAATTTCCTCTTTCGGAGTTTCTTCCTCTTTCTCTTTAAAAACCCTGAATTTGTTTCCGCAAGCGGAACATTTTACCGGAAGCCCCTTCTCCGGAATTCTCGAGTCATCGATCTGATAATTCGTATTGCAGTGAGGACATACGATTTTCATTGTAACCACCCTTTCAAAGTTTATATATTCGTCTTATTGTTTACTACATTCAAAAAAGATACCGCTCCAAGCCCTTTT
>CACZFE010000172.1 GCA_902780365.1 uncultured Spirochaetales bacterium | reverse complement strand
ACATGGTTCTGAGCACGCTCCACACGAACGATGCACCTTCGACCATCACCCGTCTTATTAACATGGGTGTTGAAAGTTTCCTTGTAACATCTTCCGTCAACTGCATCATGGCTCAGCGTCTCGGCAGAAAAATCTGCTACAACTGCAAAGAGCCGATAGATGTTCCGAAATCGGAGCTTCTGAAACTCGGGATCAAGGAAGAACAGATCAAGGACGGCTACCAGATCTATCAGGGCAAAGGCTGCGAAGTGTGCAACGGAACAGGCTACAAAGGCCGAATCGCGTTCTACGAAGTTATGAAAATGACAGACCCGATAAAAGATGCCATTCTTAACGGCGCAAGCTCCATGGAACTTAAGGAACTCGCGATAAAACTCGGAATGAAAACAATGAGAATGAGCGCCAATCTGAGACTTCTCGAAGGAACAACAAGTATAGCCGAAGTTTTGAGAAACACGGCACCTGACGAAAACTCATAGAGGTAAAAAATGGAAAATCCAAATGCTACCGTTTCACTGCAGGATCTGCTTTCCCTGATGATAGAACAGGGAGCGTCCGATCTTCACATTACAAGCGGCTCCCCGCCACAACTCAGAATCGACGGAAACCTGAGACCGGTCAATGTGCCGCCGCTTTCCCCTGTCGATACCAAAAGGCTCGCATACAGCAAAACAGAAAAAGGTTTTTGAAGAGAAAAATGAAATCGACCTCAGTTTCGGTGTCAAGAACCTGAGCCGTTTCAGAGCGAATGTTTTCATGCAGAGAGGCGCTGTCAGTGCAGCGATCCGTGTAATCCCTTACAAAATACTTGATTTCAGACAACTTGGTCTGCCGCCGATAGTCGAAGAACTTGCAAAAAAACCGAAAGGTCTCATCCTCGTAACAGGACCTACCGGAAGCGGAAAGTCAACTACCCTTGCTTCAATGGTTGACTACATAAACCGCAACCGTCACGGTCACATCGTCACGATCGAGGATCCTATCGAGTTTATCCACTCGCATAAAAACTGCATAGTCAACCAGCGAGAAGTCGGTGCCGACACCGGCTCGTTCGCATCGGCGCTCCGCGTTGTCCTCAGGCAGGACCCGGATATCGTTCTCATCGGTGAGATCCGTGATATCGAGACTATGTCTACTGCGCTCAGCGTTTCGGAAACAGGTCACCTTGCGCTTGCGACGCTCCACACGAACAGCACGATCGAGACAATCAACCGTATCATCGATATGTTCCCGGTAAACCAGCAGAATCAGGTAAGAGCTCAGCTCAGCTTCGTTCTTCAGGGCATCGTCGCACAGACGCTCATCCCGAAGAAATACGGCGGCGGCCGTGTAATAGCATGCGAAGTCATGGTTCCCAACGCTGCAATAAGAAACCTTATCCGCGAAGAAAAACTTCAGCAGATATACTCCAGCATGCAGTCTGGTCAGAACGACAGCGGCATGCAGACAATGACGCAGGATCTCGCCAGACTGGTAAAGAACGACATCATAAGCATGGATGAAGCTCTCACCCTCGTTCCGCACCTTGACGAGTTCCAGGCTATTCTGGCAAGAACCAACCCAACCAGGAGGTAAAATATGCCTTTTTACAAGTATGCCGGTGTCAACAAAAAAGGAGAAACAGTCAAAGGATCGATCGATGCTGATGACGAAAAAGGGGCAAGACAGGCCTTGCTGGCACAGGGAGTCAGAGTAGATTCCCTGAAAAAGGACTGGACAAAAATAGAGCTCGGCGGCGGCGGAATGAAGCCGAAAGAGCTCGTTATCTTCACGCGTCAGTTCGCAACGATGATCAATGCCGGTCTTTCGATTATTCAAGGCTTGGAAATTCTTGCGGCACAGTCAGAAACGCCTTATTTCCGCAGTATTCTGAGAAAAGTCAAAAACTCGGTCGAGGAAGGTAAATCACTCAGTGATTCGCTGAAAGACCACAAGGTTTTCACCGACCTTTACGTCAACCTCGTCGCTGCAGGCGAAGTCGGCGGTATTTTGGATACGATTCTTGACCGTCTTGCTGTCTTCCTTGAAAAGAACGCTGCAACCACGGCAAAAATCAAAAGCGCGATGAAATACCCGGCGATAGTTTTGACAGCGACAATCGCGATCACGATCGTCCTTCTCTACTACGTTGTTCCTACCTTTGCGACACTTTTCATGAGCAACGGGCAGCAGCTTCCCGGACTTACTCAGGTCATTGTTGATATGAGCCAGTGGGTCCAGGACAACATTCTTTTCATCATAGCCGGTCTCGTCGGTATCGTTGTCGGATTCAGAATGCTTATGAAAAACCCGAAATTCCGTTTTGCCTTCCACAAATACGCACTGAATGCTCCGATAGTCGGCGACCTCATCAGAAAATCTGCCGTTGCAAGATTCACAAGAACTTTGGGAACCCTCGTAAGTTCCGGTGTTCCACTTGTCGACGGTCTTGAAGTCGTTTCGAGAACTTCAGGCAACCTGATGATAGAAAAAGCAATTATCTTCGTCAGACAGAAAGTCATCGAAGGAAGCGACATGACAACCCCGCTCACCGAAGCAGGTGTTTTCCCGTCAATGGTCGTCCAGATGATCGGTGTCGGCGAAGCAACCGGTGCTATGGATACGATGCTCAATAAAATCGCGGACTTCTACGAAGAGGAAGTCGATGTCGCGGTTGAAGGTCTGACCTCAATGATCGAGCCTATCCTCATGGTCGTAATCGGCGGTATCGTCGGAACGATGATGGTCGCTATGTACCTGCCGATGTTCAGCATGGGTAAAGCTGTCGGATGAGCCGTCTCTCGGCGGAAGAGTTCCGCACTCACCTGAATTATTATCTCGTAATCCGTTTTTTCTTCGTTTTTACAGTTATATTTTCGTTTTTTCTCTTCCCTTTTATACGCGAAAACAAAGATATTTTTTCATTTGCAAACAAATTCTTTCTCCTTTCCTCTTTCATCATTCTCGTTTTTAATATAGTTTCACTGATATTCAGCCGTCTGGTCAAAGAAAAGTATCTGACCCTTTTCGCCTACATGCAGTTTATCGTCGAGATTTCGTTCTGGGTAATAGTTTCATACATAAGCGGCGGAATAAGCTCTCCTTATCTTTATGTCATCATCATAAACATTATCTATGCAGGCATTCTGATGCGGGAAAAAGGGGCGATAATCACCACAATTTACGCATTTTTACTTTTGCTTTTGCAGGGTGTTTTCGTCAAATTCGACTTTCTTCCCGTCATCACTGCGGAACTTGTAAAAACCTACTCTGCATCATGGGAATCATACTTTTCGCGCCTTTTCACCTACCTTCTCTTCTTCTCGTTCACCGGATTCGTGGCAAGCCGAATAACAAAAAGTTTCCGGCAGGCGAACAGTTCTCTTATTGAATCAACGCGCCGAAACAAAGAAATGGAAAAGCACTTTTTCGCAATTTTCTCGCAGATAAATATCGGGATCGTGATTTTTGACGAAAAAGAAAAATTCTATGTGAACAGATATGCCGAGCAGTTTGAGAACATCCTTGACAAATTTCTTGCCGAAGCGGCAAAAGACGAATCTTCAAACGGAGCCTGGTCAGAGAAAAAAATCGACGGAATATGGCTTTCCTACACAGTAATGCCTTACATAGAAAACCAGAAAGTCATTATATTTTCAGATCTTACAGCCATCAGAAAGCAGGAGGAAAGTTTCGAACTTCAGGAAAAGCTTGCCACTATCGGCAAACTGACGGCAACCATCGCACACGAAATCAAAAACCCGCTCACAAGCCTTATCGGAGCAAGCGAACTTATGTTCTCGGAGATAAAAGAGATCCAGCCTGAATCAGAGACGGAAGAACTCATTGAAATTGTCCGGCGCGAAGGAACGCGTGTAAAAACGCTTCTTGATTCGCTTTTCAGATACACTGAAGAAACTTCCTACACCCTCATGGAATGTGTTCCCAGCTCGATTTTGTCGGATGTCGTCACCCTTTTCAGACTGGGACACCCGAAAGTGAAAATCACATGCAAAATCGACGAGTTCTCCGTTCTGGGCGATGCCGAAAAGCTGAAACAGGTTTTTTGGAACATTATGACAAACAGCGCGGAAGAAATGAACGACGAAGGCGAAATCGACATATTTTCCGAGTTTTCCGACAACTCTTTCAAAATTTACTTTGACGATACAGGACCGGGTTTTATTGAAAAAAATATAGACAAGATTTTCGACCCGTTTTTCTCTACAAAAAAGCGCGGAACAGGCTTGGGACTTGCTCTCGTTTATAGAATCGTCACAAAACACGGCGGCTCTGTCAAAGCAATGAACACCGAAAAAGGTGCTAGAATTATTATTGATTTCAAAACCAAGGCAATGTGATGGAAATATCCGGAAAAGTTAAGATTCTAATTATCGACGATGAACTCAGTATGCGTCAGTTTCTTCAGATCCTGCTGAAAAAAGACGGCTACGACGTTACGACTGCAGAAAACGGAGAAATCGCGCTAAAAAAGCTGAAAGAAGAAAAATTCACCGTGATTCTGATGGATTACAATATGCCTGAGGCAATTGAC
>CACZFE010000171.1 GCA_902780365.1 uncultured Spirochaetales bacterium | reverse complement strand
CATACTCGGCAGTACGTCCGGAAGACAACTACAATGCAATGAAACATGCTGTTGACAACGGTGCATGGGTCGTAAGCAACAGCTGGGGCATGCAGGATGTCGACAGATACGGCAACTGCACCACTGTTCCTGCAGACAGCAACAGTTCGCAGGGTGTCGATTACGGCAGACAAAACGGCAGAAACGGCAAAGGAACACTTTTTCTCTGGGCAGCAGGCAACTCGCACTGCAATACAAGCATGAACAATTTCCTTAAAAACGATAACGACCTTCTTACAGTCAGTGCACTCGGTGCGTCTGGCTCAATGGAAAGTTACTCGAACTATGGTGAAGCAATCGATATCGCCGCAGGTGCCGGTGCAAACACGACAGATATTCAGGGAAACACCTACGGCTACGCATGCTCTTACGGATGCATGGGAAGCCTTGACAGCAACGGCGATTACACAAGCGGATTCAGCGGAACAAGTGCAGCGACCCCTGTTGCAGCAGGCGCTGTAGCACTTATGCTCGCGGCAAATCCTGACTTAACTTTCAATGAAGCTATGAACTGTGTCAAAAGTGCCGCTTTCAAACCGACGACTTCCTGTTCAGAAGGCAGCTGGGCTTCAAAGAGCGATGAATATATCTCTAACGGCGAACATTCACCCTGCTTCGGCTTCGGAATAGTCGATGCCAACGCTATGGTTGTCGGTGCAAAGAACGGAACCTGCGGAGAATGTATCGCAACAGCAGCTACCGACGGATGCTACGGAAACTTCTACGGCAAAGACGACGATTGCGACGGCGTAGTTGACAACGACTGCACAACAAACGGCGGAAAGGGAAAAGCCGCCGACCCATGCACATCCGCATCAGAATGTGTAAACACAGCTTTGAACCCGAAATGCATCACGGACGAAGGCTGGACCGGAGGCTACTGTTCCGGCGAATGTTCTTCAAATGCCGACTGCTACAACGGCAACAAGCAGGTTGAATGCTACCAGGGTCAGTGCATAGCGAAATGCAGCTATAACGATGTCCGCTCCGGTTACGCGTGCATATCCGACAAGATCCTTCCGAAGGGCACAGAAACTGTCGCCAACTGCGGAAACGACCTTAAAGAAGAAGGTGAAAAATGCGACGGCAATACAAAATCCTGCAAATCAATCGACAGCAGTTTCACCGGCGGATACGCTAAGTGCAACACCTCCTGCACAGGTTATGACACAAGCACCTGCGAAGGCGGCGGCAGCAATCTCTGCGGAAACAACAATGTAGATCCCGGCGAAATCTGCGACGGTGACACCATGCCGTGCAAACAGCTTGCAGGCGCACCGAAAGGCGGAACGGCAAAATGCGCCAAAGACTGCCTCGGCTGGGACAAATCAAGCTGCTACGAGACAAATGATGACTCCGACAACAACAATAACGATCATTCCGGCGACAGCAGTGATTCAAAAGCCAACTGCGGAAACGGCTTCCTCGATGACGGTGAAGAATGCGACGACGGCAACAAAATGGACGGTGACGGCTGCTCGAAATACTGCATGAAAGAAACAAGTATAAAATCCAAATCATCCGGCTGCTCACTTACTGTTTTCTAAGTTTGAAACTTTTTTATCTAATAAAATCCATTAATTACATCACGAGGTAAAGAATGAAACTTAAGAAATCACCTATTCTTTTTTTATTGCTCATGCTCATTTTCGCGGCGTGCTCGGAGAGCAAAAAAACCGGAGATGAGACTCAGTCCGACCAGGACAGCTATTCCGACATTGACGCGGTCGATGACACGGAAGCTGCCGACAACGATTCCGAAACAGAGGAAACAGACCAGGACGATGCTGAAATGCCTGATGAAAAAGCTAAAAGCCCGGATTTCGAGAATCTTGAGTGCGGAACGGCTTTCGGAGGCTATGCATGCGATTTCACTCTGCCGACAGATTCAGGAGACTGGAATTTCGCAGAGAATTACTCAAAAGAGGAAAATTATTTATTTGTATTTTACCGCGGGATGAACTCAACCAGCAAAAAAATATGGACAACGAATCTTTACAATCTGTTCGACAAATCGCCTGAAAACGTCCATTACTTCTTTATCGTTGACACCGAAAAAAGCGAGATCGCCGCAGAAAAGGCACAGATCATAAAAGATTCTGTCAAAGATGCTTATGACATGGTAGGAAACGACAATATCCTCAAGAAAATACACATTGCAAACAAACCGGCATCAGAAACAGACCCGTGGATCGCCGAGCTGCTGAAGAACAACAAATCAGATTTTTTCTTCGGAATAGACAGAAAGCGCATCCTAAGAAAAGGCGGCTCCTTCTCGAGCTGGAATTCAGGCGATCTTCCTCCTGAATTTGACAACCTCTACAAAGAAGCCGAATACTACAACTACGAGAAACAAGTGTCCGATTTTATTGTCAAAAGTGAGGCAGACCTTACCGTCTTCAAAGGATTGGAAAATGTTCCTTTCGAAGAAGAAGGATGGACTAAAGAGATCTTTTTCGAGACTGAGTTCAAAGGTCTTGACAAAGACGGAGAACTTTACATCAGGCTTCTGCAGCAGTGCGACGATCCTAAAAAATGCGAGTGGGACCGTCTGGAGAGGCTTTTCCTCTGTGATGAAACAGGTGAAACATGCGAGACGGAAATCGGCCGCTGGATCACGACTTACGGCAGAAGCGGTGAATGGCTGACAGACATCACTCCGCTGAAACCGCTTTTCGAAAAAGACGGCAAATATAAATTCAGATTCACAGTTGACGGCGATTACTACGCCAACACCGTTGATTTCTATTTTACAGGCAAAGAAAACTCTTCGCCGAAGGCAATAGTTCCGCTTTTCAACCAGCGAGAACAGTTCGACGAAAACTACAATTCGCACTTTGAGCCTGCAACTTTCGAAAATTCCGGCGATATCAAGAAAGCCGTTATCGCAGCCTACATCACAGGCCACGGGAACGGTTCCGAAGAGGCAAACTGTGCTGAATTTTGCCAGTTTGAATCTGTTTTTACCGTGAACGGAAAAGATTTCGAAATCGATTTCAACAAGGCCGGAACAAGTGACAGCTGTTTTGAAAAAGTCAAAAATGGTGTCGTTCCAAACCAGTACGGCTCATGGCCTTACGGACGCGCCGGATGGTGCCCGGGACAGGATGTCAAACTGATAGAAATAGATATTACCGAAGCCCTTGTCAGCGGCGAGAACACTTTCTCCTACGCGGCATACCTTGACGGCAAAGTTTATGAGCCTGTTGTCACTGACGAAAACGGCTACAGAGCCGAGATCTATCTGTCAAGTTTCCTTGTTCTTTACAAATAAAACAAACTTGAGCAAAAAAGTCTGGCACCCTTTTTGCTTTCAGTGTGCGTATTTGATCATTCTCATTTGATGACGGCTGTTTGTCGCTGATCAACACGTTTTGAAAATAAAATCTACACCAATACTACATTTTTTCAAGCGCCGAAAGGCTTCCCATCCAAAGGTCTTAGCTGAACAGCCGTTGTCAAAACTTTTCAAGCCCTTCGAGGGCTTTTTTTTTGCACAGATTTGCACTCAATTAAAAAAACTCATTGAAAAGATTAAAGAAAAAAGTTTTTATAGATTTTTTTCAGAAAAGTGTAAGGGAACATCCGGAACTTGCAGCGGCTTCACTTGCCTCAACAGCGTTTTTTCCATTGCAGATGTAGCTGCTGTTCTTAACTTCTCTTTCGTCAAGAAGACCGTTTCCGTCCTTATCGATACCGCTCATAAACTTTTTACCGCCGTTTTCGCAGTTGTCGCCGGCAGGTTCGTCAACTACGCTCACCAGAGAATCAAAGCCGTCAGGACCCGCTTCCCCAGGTTCTCCTACTTCACCCTGGTCACCCTGCTCGCCTTTATCTCCGCGCTCGCCCTGCGCACCGTCAGCACCGTCCTTTCCGTC
>CACZFE010000170.1 GCA_902780365.1 uncultured Spirochaetales bacterium | reverse complement strand
GATGTCATCAACCGCAACAGCGCCAGAGGCGAGTACAGGGTCATTTACCAGTTCTGCCTCCCCCCAACCCCTTCCATAGAGAGGGTGAGCAGATACGACGAGAACGGACAGATAGCGTTTGCGCTGATGCAACATATTGCAGACAAGTTTCCGCAGATTACTTCCCTACTCTATTTGGACAACCAGAAGTGCAACGACACCATCGGCGACCAGGAGATTCTGACATTCAAGGGTAAGGATCACATCTTCGAGCTGATGGAAGACCTGAAGTTCAAGGTTGGTCCCAAGTCGTTCTATCAGACCAACACCGAACAGGCTTATCACCTTTACTCCGTTGCCCGCCAGTTTGCCGGTCTTACTGGCAGCGAGACCGTTTACGACCTCTATACCGGCACAGGCACCATCGCCAATTTCGTAGCCCGTCAGGCCCGTCGGGTTGTTGGCATAGAATACGTACCCGAGGCTATTGAGGACGCTAAAGTCAATTCCGAAATCAACCATATCGGAACGAAGATTTTTACTCTGGTGCGCACACTTGAGGGCAACTCCGAGTTCTAGCGCATCAATTGAGTCGAGACCGAGACCTTCACCGAAAATCGGTTCAGAGTCAACGATGTCTTCCGGTTTAATATCCTCAAGTTCCAAAGAGGAGATTATTACTTTTTTTATTTCTTGTTTAAGTTCTTCCATAAATCCCTCACTGTTTAAAATGATCACACGGAAAAATCCGTTCGAAAAAGCAAAGCATGTTAAGGAAAAAAACAGACTTTGCAAATTTATTTATTGGTTTTCTTCTTTTTCTCGGTTTCTGTATTCAATAACTTTCTGACCGACGAAATCCATGAGTTCCTTCACGCCGTTTCTCGTGATGCCGCTTATTTCGAAGTAGGGTATATCCTTAACGAATTCGCGGAGTTCGTCTCTCAGTTTTTCTTCTTCTTCACCGTAAGAATCGATTTTGTTGAGAACGATTATCTGCTCTCTTTTTGCAAGTTCCGGATCAAAAAGTTCAAGTTCGCGGTTGATCGTTTTTATGTCGTCAACGGGCGATTTGCGTGCCGGATTTATTTCGACGAGGTGAATGAGGAAGCGTGACCTTTCGACATGACGCAGGAATCTGTGACCGAGTCCGGCTCCTGTGTGGGCTCCTTCGATAAGTCCGGGAATGTCCGCGACGACAAACGGTATGAAGTCCTTTCCTTCGACCATGCCGAGGTTCGGAACAAGTGTCGTGAAAGGGTATTCCGCTATTTTTGGCCGCGCGTTGCTGATGACGCTGATGAGAGTCGATTTTCCGACAGACGGGAAGCCGATGATTCCGACATCGGCCATAAGTTTGAGTTCGAGACGCACTTTTTTGCGCTCGCCGGGAAGCCCTTCCTGTGCGTAGTGCGGTGCTTTGTTGACGCTTGTTTTGAATTTTGCGTTGCCTCTGCCTCCGATGCCCCCTTTCGCGACGATTACTTTCTGTCTGTGTTTTGTTATGTCGGCAATAAGTTCCGAAGTTTCATGGTCAAAGACAAAAGTTCCGAGCGGGATCTTTACGATCGTGCTTTCTCCGCCGCGGCCGTACATGTTGGATCCCATTCCTTTCTGGCCGTTTTGTCGCCGCCGTCCGGACCTCCGAGCGGAATAAAAGGCTCTCGCCTGAAACTGACAGCCCCGGCACCGCCGTTGCCCGCGATAATATCGACTATTGCCTGATCGACAAACTTCATAACGACCTCATGGTGTTGAAAATAAAAAAAAACTCCCGTTGCCGGGAGTTTGAAATTCAAACGAAACGAAATTTATGCTTCGGTGACTACAGAAACTCTTCTTCTTGCTCTGCCGTTTTTGTAGAAAGTCTCATACTGAACGACGCCTTCTTTGAGAGCGTAAATAGTGTAATCAGTGCCAAGACCTACATTTTCACCAGGGATCCATCTCGTTCCGACCTGACGGACGATGATGTTGCCCGGAATGACCGGTTCACCGCCGAACTTTTTGATTCCGCGTCTCTGGCCTGCGCTGTCACGACCGTTTCTTGCACTTCCGCCGCTTTTCTTATGTGCCATGGTTTTTCCTCCAAATTACTTAACAATTTCAAGGACTTTGAGCTGTGTAAAGCTCTGTCTGAAACCGTTTTTAACTTTGCTGGTTTTTCTTCTTCTTTTCTTAAAAACGATAACTTTTTTGCCTTTATAGTTTTTTACAACTTCAAGTTTTACCGTTACATCGTTAAGATAAGGTTTTCCAACCATAACATTGTCGCCATCTGCAAAAAGAAGAACATTTTTGTTCTCGACAAGCTCGCCTTCTTTCTTGTCCAGATTGTAAACAGAAACCTTTTCTCCGGGGACAACCTTAAGCTGATTGCCGCCGAAATCAATCATTGCGTACATAAAAACCCTCCAAAAATAAAGAGCACTCAAAAAAATAACGCGGGGATTCTACGCAAAGTTGCCTGAGTGTCAAGATTTTTTTGATATTTCAGTAAAAATGTAAATTAAATTGAAAATAATGTCGTTCGGAATAGACTGACGGCCTGAGTGTTGGATATCAGGAGGTAAAATGAAGAGATTTATTTTTTTGGCAGTTGTTGTTGCAACTGTGTTCGCTTTTGCGGCATGCGGAGGCGGAAAAAAATCAAAACCCGAAGTAGATACCGACGATGATTCTGTCGAAACAGAGGATTCTGATGTCGATGACGGCGAATCTGTCGTTGACGACGGTGAAGAAAACGAAGATGACGGTGAAGGCGGCGGTGATTCGGATCAGCAGCCTGGCGGAGACAATGATACTCCGGTCGTGCCGGACAATGACAATCCCGATGGGAAAGATCCGTGCGATCCCAATCCCTGCACCGAAAAGAACAGGACTGTCTGCACGGTAACCGGTGCTTCGTATACCTGTTCATGCGACAGACTGACTTGTGAAATCAACGGGGCATGTATTTCCGACGGCGAGAGGAATCCCGCAAATACATGCGAAGAGTGCAACCGCGACATTTCAAAGACATCTTGGTCACTTGTAGCTGACGGAAAAGACTGCGAAGCCAAAGCTGGTCTTATGGGCAGCGGTATCTGCCGCGACGGTGTGTGCGGAGGTTTCGGAACCTGTGACAACAGGGCATACGGACTTAAAGCAGGTGCTCCCTGCAACAAGGATGTCGAGTGCGAGACAGGATACTGTTACACATGGTACGACTGGTCGGGAAGCGGAAGCTTTACATATACAAGGGCTTCCGTTTGCACAGGAACATGCAAGGAAGACGAGGACTGCCCGAACAACATGACATGTCAGTTTATGGAGAGCAGGGGTTATCAGTGTATGCCGCTTTTTGTTGCGGGTGTCGAGAGACCAAATCCCAAAATGAAGACTTTCGGACCGTGCAATGTGAACGAAGACTGCGAAGGCGGACTTTGCCTTTCATACGGCGAGGGCGAGAGTTTCTGTTCCGAAGAGTGCACGAAAAACCTGATCAGCGATTCCTGCGGTTCGTGCGGAAAGTGCATGGAAGGCGGCTCTGACAAAGGTTTCAAATACGACAAATACTGCGTTCCGAAAGGAAGCGGCGAGCTCGGCAACCACTGTCAGAGCGGAATGGACTGCTCAAGCGGAGGCTGTTACGACGGATATTGCGTCAAGACCTGCGGAAGTATTTTCAGCAGTTGCGGAAGCGGCTACGAGTGCGGAACATTGCCGGATTATTTCGGTAGCTCGGAGGTATGCTTCGACAAGAACAGATTCAACCTGCCTGACGGAACATACTGCAACTATGATGACCAGTGCGCAAGCGGCGAATGCATCGAGTTCGAAGGTGACAAGTTCTGCGGCTCGCACTGCACCGACAGCGAAGTTACGGATCCTGAAACGGGAAATACAACGACCACAAAAGTCTGCGCGAACGGCAGTCAGTGTCTTGCAGTCAAGAGAGTAAGCGACTACGGAAGTACCTACGCAGACTACATTTGTGCTCAGGACAAAATGCTGAAGCGCCTTGAATTCGGTCAGGACTGCTATTCAGACTGGCAGTGTGAAGACGGATACAGCTGTTTCCAGGGGCTTTTCTGCAGCAAGGCCTGCACGAAAAACGAGGAATGCGAGATCGACAAGACATGCTACATTTACGGTCAGCAGGAATCTGAAGACGGCGGTGATCCTCAGATTTTCGGTGTCTGCATTTCGAAAGAGCAGCAGAGTTTCAAACCAGGTGAATACTGTCCGTATGTCTGGTCGTGCGAAAACTGCTATACAGACTACACGATCCAGCAGTATTACTGCACGAAAAACTGCGAAAGCGACGCCGACTGCTTCGACATCGGCGGCTGCTACAACGGGATCTGCATGAAGGCCATTCCGTACAGAAGCGATATCTATACCGACTGCCGTTTCGACGACGACTGCGAAAAATACACGAACTGCAGGCACGGAAAATGCACGAGCGACTGCTCAAGCGATTCAAACTGCGACGGCTACAATGCCGTTGTTCCGACCGGAGCGCAGAAAACCTGCAGACCGTGTGAAACCGACACGGACTGTAAGAAGGTTTTCTATGATTACGGACAATGCCTCACGGACTATGACGGCAACAAATTCTGTGTCGAAGACTGCAGTGATAATTACACTCTCTGTCCCGAAGGAACGCGCTGCAACGGCAACTACTGCTATCCGATATCGGGTTCCTGCAAAGCCGGGAAGGCGTTCTGTAACAGTGAGAGCAACTGTGCTGTTCCGACTCTTCTCGACGACTGGATCTGCGAAGAGGACAAAGAATGCTACAGCGGAAAGTGCGGCGGTAACTACTGCCAGAAGGATACATGCTCAAGCGATTCAGACTGCGGATGCGGATTCAAGGAGTGCAAGAGCGGGAACTGTGTTCCGAAAAAATCTTTGGGAAATCTCGAAGTCGAGCCGAACAACGATTTCGCGGCTGCTCAGGAAGTGTCTGCGGGATTTGTTTTCGCAGGTTTCGGCCATACAGGCAACGACGAGGATTGGGATTACTTCAAATTCAAGGCGAAAGCGGGACAGTATCTCAAAGTCAGGACGCATCCTTACTGTGGCGAGAACAGGGCAGACACCTACATCGTTCTTCTGGACAAAAACGGCAACAAACTGGCTGAGAACGAGGATATGAACTACGCTCATTTCGCACAGCACTACTATTCCGAAATAATGAATTACAAGGCGACCTACGACGGTTATTACTATGTTCTTGTAATGCAGTCTCCTACCTACCGTCAGGCTCTTTACAACATGCCTTACATCCTTGAGGTCGATGCCTTCACTCCGGTCGCCAACAATACTTGCGAAGGAGCGAAACTGCTTGAGCCTGGAACTTATTCCGAAAGTGTCAGAAAGGCTGTCGATTCGGCTGATACACAGGCTTGTTCCGGCTACTACGATTTAGGTCCGGATCTTTTCTACAAGGTAAATATTCCTGCTGGAAAGGTCATGACTTTGCGCGTAACGCCTGAATCAGACGCTTTCGACCCGACTGGTAGTTTCGGCAATCCTGAAGAAATAATTTACTACAACGATTCCGAATCGGATAAAGAATATATAATCGTTGTTGATACTACGGTAGCGCCTCTTGAATACGATTTCACGATCCAGCTTGATATCGGCGACACGCCGCCTGTTCCCGAAAACGACAAAGTTGCCGGCGCGATCGCGCTTGAGGGAAGGGGAAGCCTTCAGGGATTCACGATTTCCGCGGAGAACGACTACGCTCCCGCTCAGGGTATCTGTGAAAACGGCCAGTTCGACGGCAAAGATGTCGTTTACTCGATGAATATGGCTGCCGGAGACTATTTCCACGCTGAGATATCGGCTTCTTTCGGAGCTTTGATCTATGTCGTAAAAGCAGACGAACCTGAAAACTGCGTTTACGGCGGCGGTCTTATCAATTTTGAGACTGACAGCGCGACTGCAGGAACTTACTATCTCGTAATTGACGCTCCGGATGCAAGTGTATACGGCACATTCTCGATGTCTTACATCAAAGAGGCGACAGACAAAGACTCCTGCAAAGGAATATGCTCATCTTCATACAGAGTCTGTCTGCCCGACAAAACCGACCTCTGCATGTGCGATTCTTCTCTCGGACTGCTTTACACAGCGAACTGCGACACCTACTGCCGTTCCGATGAAGTCGGCGGACTCGGAGGTTCCTGCGAAACAAGCTACACAGACAGCGGTTCGATCGAGAGAAACGGCTGTGTCTGCACTTACGACTGCTCGAATACCGAAAAAGTCGAGGAACTCTGCTCCGGTCATGAACCTTCCAACTGCACCTGCGGCCCGGCTGACGCGTGTTCCTGGAAAAACAACGGCAGTTGCGACAAAATGTGCAGCGACTTCTTCCCGCTTGACCATTTCGACGATTCGGCTGACTGCCAGTAAGATCTGAATTCAAACAAAAAATCATAAATAAATCCGATATTGACTTTCATTATTTCAAAATGATAATTCACCGCTTTTAAGCCGCTTGGCTGAAATGCAAGAGGATTCGATGAGACGTGAGATCGATATGCTTAACGGCGGTTTTGCCGCAAAAATACTTCAGTTTGCGATCCCGCTTGCTCTGACGGGGATCCTCCAGCAGTTTTTCAATGCGGCGGACGTCATGGTCGTAGGACGTTTCGCAAGCAAGTTCGCGATGGCGGCTGTCGGCTGCAACACTCCTGTTATCGGCATTGTCGTAAACCTTTTTGTCGGCATTTCGACGGGTGCGACTGTCGTTATCGCCAAGTGTATCGGGCGCGGTGACGGTGCAGGGGTGAAGAAGGCTGTCCACACTGCGGTCTTTTTAAGTCTTGTCTGCGGAAGCGTGATGGCGCTTGTTGCGCTTGCTGTTTCAAGCCGCATCATGTCGCTTCTTTCTGTGCCGGAAGAGGTGCTCCCGATGGCGCTTTCATACTTTCGTATCTACATTTCTGGGCTTCCGGCGATACTTCTTTACAACTTTGAATCGGCGATCTTCCGCTCGAAAGGTGACACGAACACACCGCTTGTCTGCCTTGTCGCGGCGGGAATCGTGAATGTTCTGCTCAACCTCTTTTTTGTTCTCGTCCTCAAAATGGGGGCGGAAGGTGTCGCGATCGCCACGGTCATCTCGAATATCCTGAGTTCCGGAGCGATGTTCGTCATTCTTCTTCGCTCGAAAAGCGATGTCGGGATCGAGTTCCACCTCATCAGAGCTGACCACGCTTTGCTTTTGGAAATCCTGCGCATCGGCGTTCCGGCAGGAGTCCAGAGCATGGTTTTCGCTCTTTCGAACATCATAATCCAGTCTGCGATAAATTCTTTGGGTGCCGACGTCATGGCAGCTTCGGCCGCAGCTTTCAATACCGAAATTTTCGTTTATTTCATTGTGAATGCTTTTTCTCAGGCCTGCACTGCATTCATCGGGCAGAATTACGGTGCCGGAAAGTTCGACCGGTGCAGAAAAGTCACTGTTCACGCATTCTGGATGGACTGTGTCTTCATGTTTGCACTGGCTCTTCCGATAATAATTTTTTCACGTGAACTTCTCGCTCTTTTCAACGGCGATCCCGCTGTCATTGAATACGGCAGGACGAGGATCCTCTACATCACTTCTTTCCAGATACTCAACCTTACGGTCGATATTCTTTCAGGAAGTCTGCGCGGTTACGGCAATTCTCTCGCTCCGGCTCTGATTGCGCTTTTAGGCATCTGTGTGACGCGCGTCATCTGGGTTTTCACCGTCTTTCCTCTCCACAGCGACTATTCTACGCTTCTTGCATGCTATCCTATAAGCTGGAGCATTACCGCGACGATAATGATCTGCTACTATTTCTGGTTTATGCGGGTCGCGCTGAAAAGGAAAGAAGGCGGATCAACCCGATAAACTGCCGGCGGAAATTATTCGGTTTTGCAGGTTTTGCCGTCTTCGGCACAGCCGTTTTCGCAGTATTCAGTCGGGACATTCCAGAACTCAAGATAACCTGCGCTCGTTTCAAGGCAGTAATCATTGTTGATGATTGCAATATTTAAATCCATATTAAAGATGCAGGTTTTTTCGTCCAAATCAGCGGGTCCTTCGCATGAATTCATGCAGTACGCATAGTTTTTTCCTTCATATTCTTCGCTGTAGACACCGATGGTTGTCATGCAGGTTTTTCCTGAGCAGTTTGTTCTGGAAACAGTGCCCTCGCAGTATACGGCTGTGTTCCCGTCGCAGAATTCGACAAAGGTTTCATAATCACATTCTGCGAGAAATGTATTATCCTGATCGTCAGGAACTTTATTCAGTTTTACAAAATCTGTTCCCTCTTCGTTGCACGGCGTGTCGCACTGTTCAGTAAATTTGAAGGAAAGTTTTCCTTTGCTTGTTTCAAGACAGAGATCGGCAGATAAGGTCCCGCCCGCTTTGTAATCGGAGACGGCATCGGATTTTTCGCAAACCACATTTTTTTTCGGTGTTTCACAGCTTTCGTGGCATCCTGCGGCATTTTTCCCTTCCATGCGTCCGCAGTGAAGGCCGTTTGTGGTCATGCAGGTCTTGTCCGCGCAGTTTTCGTGAGAAACTTTTCCTTCGCGGCAGCGGACGGCCGTGTTTCCGTCACAGAATTCGACAAAAATTCCGAAAACGCAGTCGGCATCAGGAGTATTCACCTGATCGTCGGGAACAGCGGTAACTTCTTCGTCAAGCGTGA
>CACZFE010000169.1 GCA_902780365.1 uncultured Spirochaetales bacterium | reverse complement strand
TATTTTCTGCAAACAAATTCAGCTTTCCTTCGACTTTTTCCAATCTTCATATTTTTTCATAAGCTCGGAAAGAACCGCCGCCTTGTCGGCACCTGTGTCGAAACGAAGCTCTTCATGCAGTTTAGCAAGTTCTGACAAATCAATATTTTCGCCCAAATTTTCCCTGTTTTTCTCGATCCAGCGGCGCAATGTTTCGTTGTCATCCCTTTTCAATCCCGCTTTTTCATAAAAATCGAGGATTTCGTAAAGCGGAGAATTACTGCCGGGAATTTCAAACAACTGCCTCTTTCCGGCATCGTCTTTTTTGATCCGCTTTCTGCGCAGATAAACCCTGACCATCAGAAAAACCGTGAGCAGAACCGCCACCGAAATCAGTATTCTGTTGAATTCGCTGCTCTTTTTTCTTCTGTAATTCTCATATTTCATTTTTAACCACGCCATGAAATCGTTCACCGGCTCAAAAAACGATTTTTCCATAGAATCAGCCTCTTTCCACTGCGGAGGCGTGGTATCGACCGTGATCCATCTGTCACCGACATAAGCCGTGACCCATGCGTGGGCATCACGTTTTCTCGCAATAATCGCGTTTTCAAAGCTGTCGTATTCGTCAAGCATGAATCCTGTGCGGTATCTTGCGGCGATCCCGGCGTTTCTGAGCATGAGAACGGTAGCTGTAGCGAAGTATTCGCAGTGCCCCGAGCGCGTATTGTTCAGGAAATCGGCGAGATAAGAGTCCCCGGCCCTGTTTTTCTGATCAAGCGTGTAGTTGAAACTGGCGAAAAAACGCTCGATATTCGCAACAGTCTCTTCCGAAGTCGCGCCTATAAGCCCGTTCTGACGCATCACTTCATCGATCACAGACTCTTCTTCTTTCGGAACAAAAAGATCCGACCTTCTGGGCATCGGCTCGAAACTGTTTTCAGGATCGTAAGTAATTGTAAATTCAAGCAGTTCCGGCCCTTCCTCGACATAAACCGCACCTAAAGCGCTCTTTTCTATGCCTGCGACATCCAGCTCAAGAGCCCTTTTCGCTCCATTCGGCAGAGGCAGGACTCCTTCGCCCTTGCGTTTGTTCATCCAGATCGAGATCTTCATCCTCTTTCCGCCTTCGCCAGCGCCAAAAAACTGCCATTCCATATCGTTATCAGGAAAAACTGATTCCGTCCTTTTAGGTCTTGAATACCATGTGTTGCGGACGATCACATTATAATCCGACTGCTTCATGTAAAGCGGGATCGACGGCTCTTCGGGGTAAACTCTGAACACGATCTCCCCCGAAAGTTTCATTTTTCCGAGTTCTCCCATCGCAGTTGAAGTTCTGAACGGATCTGCACTCAGCGACTCGTACCAGTCGTTATACCACTCCATCATCTTTCTGCCGATCAGCCAGTGACCTGCAACGACTGTCGCACCGATAAGAATTGTAATAAAAACAGCAACTAACGAAAATCCGACATACCTTTTCAAAGTCTTTGTGTCTCTGGCATATCCCGAAAGAGCGATCAGGATCATGACAAGAAAAGGAATAGCGAACCAGACGCTTTTTATGTTTGCTGCCGCAGTCGCGAACACGATCGAAAGAATATAGAGCATTCTCACATCGACCGGGGAATGCGAATGAGTTCTTTTTCCCCATTTCGTGCCGATTATCACCTTATCGGAAGTGCTGAAAAGCTGCGCAAAAAGAAGCGGCATAAAAATTATCGGCAAAGTAGTGATAAAACTGAGAAAAATCATCCTCGGCTCGTTCTCGACATAGGCATAGAAAAGGAGGATCAGCATTACTATCGAACTTAAATCGGAAATACGGATGAAGTCCTTTTTCTGCAGGTCAAACCGCATTTTTATAATGTTTGAAGCCTCGAAAATCAGTGCCGCAACTATTGAAAAGACTTCCCAGCCTGTGCAAAAGCCCCAGAAAATCGTTGAAAAACCTAAGAAAAGCGGCGGGAATCTCAAAAATCACCTCGAAATAAACCGTGAGATTATACCGATTTTTAAAATTTCCGAAATGAAATTTGCTTCAGTCTTTCACCCACTCTTCGACAAAATCGGCTGTAAGAGTGCCGGTGTGAACTTTTTTGATGACTCCGTCCTGAATCAGAAGTGTTGTCGGAAGAACTGAAATATAGAGATCTTCAAAAAATTCGTCAGTTGCAATGACACTTTTAAATTTCGGTGAAACTTCGCGGTAGACTTCATACTTGAAAACGGGTTTTATCGCACCGTAAACTTTATATTTTCCGGCGATTTTATTTAGTTCAGGCATCTCTGCAACACAGGCTCCGCACCATGTGGCCCAGATGTTGAGTATGACTGTTCCATGCGACATATCCAGCGACATTCTGCTGTTAGTCTGCGGATCTACGCCAGAAATTTCGCGGAGTTCACGTCCCGGAAGGAATATCGACGCACCGAAATATGAAAAAATGTTGAACAGCAGGACTATTATTACAAGCGAAAATATCGCGATGTGAAAAATTTTGTTGCTCTTTTTTTCTTCCATTACTTTATGTTGACGTTGAAAGTTCCCAGAATAAAGCGTTTCTGACCGTCGTTGAACGATTCCCTATCAACCGCCATTCTCGTGTTTCCTTCGTAAAATCCGGTATAAATCTTGACTCCGCCGCCGGGATGCGCTCTCGGAACAGTGACTTTGAAAGTATCTTTGAGGATCATTCCCTGAGTCCATTTTGTAGTCGGCAGATAGCCCTGCTGCGGATAGTCATCAAGCTTGAACGAATGAGGCAATGCGCCGCTGTAAACATCGAAATGGAAGAAAACTTTCCAGTTTTTATCCGTTTCTTTCAAAACTCTGTAGTAAAGCGTGAGTTCGATCTCCTCACCCGGATCGAAACGCTGCTTGTTGATTTCGTAGCCGATGATTTCAATGGTTTTGTTCCCCAAAGTCCCGTTGATTTTCCTGATATTTCCTGGAATCTGCGACTCTTCAAGGAGATTTTTCTTCCATTTGTCGGAAAGATCGGCGTTTTTGTCTTTCATCGTGGCGGTGAACATCTCGATTTCCATATAGGTGTCGACAGCGTCGTCCGCGACTTTCGTTATCGGAATGCCAGGTTTGTCAAGAAGCGCGGCGCGAAGCTCCGAAACTTTGTCCTTTTTGGTCGTTATGAAAACCGTGTTATCGGGATTTCTTTCAATAAGCGCCTGGATCTGCTCGACTTTCGTGTAACGGTAAAGCTGTTCGTCAAGCCCCAGATAAAAATACATCGACCTGTTTTTCCAGTTGTCGAAATCAACTATTTTATCGCCGGGCCGCTTCATTTCGAAGTATTTTTCGACAAGGTGCTTCGGCGTGAAAACTTCGAGCATATTCGGCACCCAGACAAAATTTATATATCCCGACCAGACAACTGCGGCAAGGGTAAAAGCGGCTGCGGAAATCTCGAAAAGGATCTTTTTGCCAGGTTTTACCGCCGGAAGAATGATGAAAAACGCCATCAGCGGAACAAAAACGGCAAGATACGGGACCATGTCGAAAACGCGGCCGAACCAGGTCTGGACGTGGTGAGTAGTGATGATATAAATTATGTCGGCATAGTTGAAATCGGTTGCAATATCCTTCGCGATAAGAATGAGAAAGAGAGCCGAAACAACGCCGATCACGGTATAAACCTTAGCAGTGCGCTCGCTTTTCAACAAATCGACAAAACCTTCTGCCAGAATCATGACCATGAAAGGCACAACCGGGAAAACATAGTGCGGGAACTTTGTGGCAGAGAGGGTGAAGAAAAGGAAAAGGAAGAAAAATGTGAGCAGCACAAAAGCCAGATCTTTGTTTTTCCTGACTTTTCCGGCAGCCGAAAAAAGAGCAGGGATCAGGAATGCGACCCACGGGAAAGCGCCTAAAGAAAGCTGCCAGATATAAAATTCAAACGGACCGTCGGGCTTGTCGATAGTCCCGCCGAGACGTCCGAAGTGATGCTCCATGAAAAACTCGTTGTA
>CACZFE010000168.1 GCA_902780365.1 uncultured Spirochaetales bacterium | reverse complement strand
AAGAGGGTAAGCCATGAACGAGGTCCAGGTAATAAACAAGGGAGAAGTCGTTGAAGCTCCCAGCATGACAATATCTAACCGCCTTGAGATCATTGAAGAAGGACTCAGGAAGAGCTACCTGTCGCGACTGACGGAGATGCGGATCGCTCCGACCGGAGAGCTGATACCTCTGGAAGAGGACCTGATCGATAATGTCCGCTTATATTACATCGACGAGATGGTCTATAAAAAAGGCGAGCCGGTAACGGATAAGTTCACTACGGTCTTTAATACGATCTCCACCTACAACGCGTCGGTATTTGTCATTTTGGACTCCGATGGGAAAAAGACCGACTTCTATATCGGCGTGCGCAACAATGAGTTCGATGAGAAACTGAAGAGATCCACTGTGACTCTGGGAGACACGCTGAAGAACACACTGATCGGCCACTTCCCCGGCACCAAGATCCATAACAAGGACCGCAGGGAGATCGCCGGTCTGTGTGACAAAATAGCGAATCAGCAGAATGTTGCCTCCGTCTATAAAGAGGGCGAAAACTTTGTTTTTGACGAAGTCTATTTCCGACTTCGAAAGTCCGCCATGGTTGATATCAACTACAAAAAGGACAAACTGCGATTTCGGCAGATATCCGAAAGTGATGTCTGTGTGCGAATCGTTGATCGAGTTTACACCGGGAGTGTCAACAAAAACAACTTTGTCGGAAAGAAGATCATCCGTGCACTTCATTTGGATCATGCTGTCAGTTTTCTGCTCGATAAGTTCCCTCTTTGAAGCTTCTGAAATAGCGGAAACATCAATGTCTCTCTCGATTCCGCCTGAAACAAGAGTCGCTTTCTGCGAATCGCCGTAGCGGATTTCGTTGATAAGACAGGTTTCGGGAAGAACAGCTGTCGGGATAGCATCTTTTTCACCGAAGAAAAGTCTGTTAAGGATCGATGATTTTCCTGCGCTGAACTCTCCGACGATTGTTACAAAATACTCGGGTTCCGCGAAAAGTTTTTCTCTGTCGACTTTGAGTGTCGAACCGAATTCCGCGAGTTTTCCTTCAAGGTTTCTGATCGGTGCTTCAAATTTCTGCATAAAATCGTTTCTCATTTTTCTCTCCTTTTGTTAAATGTTTAAAAACTGGTTTTTATTTAACTTCTTCTTTATCAAAAACAATGTTGAGATCCACAAATGGATTCCCTTTCTCCTCTTTCTCTTCTTTTTCATCAAAAACAATGTTGAGATCCACAAACGGATTCCTTTTCTCTTCATTTTTTGCCGGAATAGCTTTCATGTCGATGACATTCGGATTTCCGCTGTATTCACCGCGTTTGAAAGCATCGAGTTCCTTGCGGATTTTTTTGATCAGAAATCCGCCGACAATAAGTTCATCGATGTAGAAAGGAACAGGCAGATTCGGAATAAACATGTAGATCACCATTGCCAGAATAATCGTCTTCTTGCTCATCGGAACATCTGATGATCTAAAGTAATCAATCAGATCGTCGAACCTGTCAATAATAAGTTCAAGTTTGTCTCCGATTATCGGAACATCTCCAAGCTTGAATTTGCCATCTCCGGAAACTGAAGATTTAGTGTTTTTCAAAAACTCCTCAACTTTTCCGTTTTTAAGAATTTCAGTGGCCTTGTCTGCCACACTTTTTTCAGGTTTAAAATCCATTTTTCCCCCCTTTTATCTGTCCAAAAGTTCTTTTGCCCAATCAAGGCATTTAGGCCTGACGTTGTTATTAAATCCCTCTATTGTCATTTCGACTATTCTTTCGCGTTTTTTCCGTTTATTTTTTAAAAGTTCAATTAATCTTTGCCACTTAGTAAACGGATCTAGGGGCGGGTCTACATATACTCCACCAAATTCAATTAAGATGGCAGCAATAATACATTGTGGAATCAAATTTTTGAACGACTGGCTGTCTTGAGCACGTGAACCGACGTCAAGAAGTTCGCCCAAAGCAGTTGAGTCGCTGATTTTATCGGCTTTTTCTGCAAACTGCTCACACAATTTGTTAAGACGATAGTCGAATTTAATCAGAATTTTTTTAAAGAATTCCTCTTCCAACAGTTCTCCACCTTTATCGGCATCAAGATGGCTTTCCAGCTCTGCTCTCAAATCTGAACCTATATCATCCAAATCTTTGGCAAAGCCGTTATAAAGTTCCGTTTTTGAAGATGAATCGAATGTGACGGATGCTTCTTCATTTAAGTTTGACATTGCTTTGCTCCACTTTTATCTGTCCAAAAGTTCTTTCGCCCAATCAAGGCAGTCTGTCTTGGTAATTTCATACCGCTGCATAGTCTCGTTAACTAAAGTTATGCGTTTTTTCCGGTTTTCAGCTTTCAGCCAGTGCGACATAACTACAATAAATATTGCCAGATCCACGATCCAAGCGAACGGATGTTGAAAAATCGCCGCCAGGCAACTCAATGCAATAATTCCAAGAGTCCATTCAAGCCAGTTCGAGCCGACATTGAACGGAACGGAAATTGCAGGTTTTTCTTCATTTGCCAGTTCATCATAAAGAGCATCGCAGGATTTCCCTGCGATTGCACTTATCATCAGAATCCGGTTTGCAAATTTAAAACGCGCCTTATTCAAAGTTTTACTGCATTCAGCAAGAATTCCGTTAAAGTATGCTTCTTCCAGAATGTCACCGCCTTTATTTGCATCGCTGTGACTTTCAAGTTCCGACTTTAAATCGGAAGCAATTTTGTCCAGATCACCGGTAAATTCCTTATAAATTTCATCTTTGCTCATGGAATTTGAAGACGACTCTTTCCTTTCATTTAAAAACATTTCAATATCGGCTTTTGATAGCACAGATTCAGTCGCCATAGCTAAAGGCTCATTATTGCAATCTTCCTGTGTAAATCTGGCCATTGTTCATATACCTAAATACTTTCGATTTTATTCCTGTATTCTTCTATTTTTGCAATTTTCGCGTTGTATTCGGCTCTCATGGTCTTGGCTTCGGCCTCGTTTGCATCTTTTCTCTTTTTGATGATCTCAAGTTCTTCCTTGGATTCTTCCATTCTTCTTTTTATCTTGCTTGCCGCAATGTCGAATTCTCCGTTAAAAAGTTCTTTTCTGACTTCAAAGAATTTCTGAGGAAGTTCACCGTAAACGATCTCTCTTCTGACTTTGTTTATTACATTTTTTGTGTTCCTTTCGGTTTCTTCTACTCGTCTCAGAGCATCTGCCTCGGCATCATCAATAAATTGCGGAAGTTCACTTATCATCATATCAATTACTTCATTCTGGCTTGGACCAAAGATCCATGAATCCACCGCTTCCTTAACCTGTGCAGATATATATGATGCTTTTGCTGAAGCTGGGATCGAAATATCTCTTATTCCGTTCATAATCATTTCAGGAACAGAATCCTCGAGCTCTTTAATGGTTTCCGCGATTTTGTATGTCGGAAACGTTATATCCTCGGCTTTATAATCACTGCTGGGAAGAATTTGTCCGACATCCTCTTTCCACTGAGAAAGTGCCTCATCAAATTCGCGTGTCAGGAATCTTTGTATTTCTGCGAAATTCTTGCCCACACTGCTTGATACATTTCCGGTGATATCTCTTGCTGAATCTCTGACAACTCCGTTCAACCCGTTTAGAATCCTCAGAATAGTTTGAGCCTCCTGATTTGCAGCGGTAGCGTTGCCTTTAAAGAATCCCTTGTAGGATCCTAAATTTGAGACACGGTTGCGGGCTTCCTCGCATTTAGATTTTATATTGCGTATAACACCCATGCTGAGTTTGTCGGAGAAACTGCGTTTGACAGCTGCTTCCATATCGGAAGAGAACTTTTCAAGGACCTGAGTATGGAGTTTCTGCATGAAGTTGTCTTTCGCTTTGTAGTCGTTTCTTTTGTTCGAGATTTTTTCAGCTGACTGATTGAGTTGGCCTATTTCGCTGTTTTTACGCTGGATTTCCTCATCAATTTCCGCAACATTTTTCTGAATGCTTTCCAGCTTTTTCTTGAAATCATTGCCAAGATTGCCGAAAACTTCCTT
>CACZFE010000167.1 GCA_902780365.1 uncultured Spirochaetales bacterium | reverse complement strand
AAATCGCCAGAGATATCGCGGAAAAGTTCAACCTTTTCTACCAGAAAGATCTTTTCGTGATCCCGGAGCCTTTCATTCCCGAAAGCGTGGCGATCGTGCCGGGAACCGACGGACAGAAGATGTCGAAAAGCTACGGCAACACGATCGAAATGTTCGCGGCGGATCCGGTCCTGAAAAAGCAGATCATGGGGATCGTCACCGACTCCACTCCGCTTGAAGAGCCGAAAGATCCCGAAAAATGCAATGTCTACAACATCTACAAACTCATAGTTCCGCCGGAAAAAGCAAAGGAAATGGCGGACAAGCTCTCTGCCGGCGGATACGGCTACGGTCACGCCAAGAAAGAGCTCCTCGCTGCAGTACATGAATTTTTCGACCCGATGAGGGCAAAACGCGCCGAGCTTGAGAAAAATATGGATTATGTCAGGAAAGTTATCGCCGAGGGAAGCGCAAAAGCGCGTGAAACCGCGGTCGAAACAATAAAGGAAGTCAAAAAAACTGTCGGTCTTGTCGGAAATATTTATTAGGAGAGTACGATGAAATTAAGAAAACTTTTTATATTTTCAGCACTTTTTCTTTTCTGTGCGCAGGTTCTTTATGCCTCTGATTTCGCGATCGACGGCAACCGTTTCAAAACGAATCCCTTTACCGACGGATTTCTGACGGCTTACGGCTCGGAAGGTCTTGAGGAAGGCCTGCTCGGACTTGATTTCATCATGAATTTCCAGCAGGAACCGATCGTCGTTTCAGGCAGCAAAGGTAAAAAGAACAAAGTCATCGGAAACCAGCTCGCAGCAGATGTTTCGATTTTCTACAGCGTTGTGAAATGGTTCGACCTCGGCGTTTCGCTTCCTGTCATACTTTTTGAAAACGGCGACGGCTGGAACAAGGACGATAATCTTGCGAAAGCGGGTGTCGGCGATCTCAGACTTGTTCCGAGATTCCAGCTTTTCAGCCTTTTCGACAAGGCGATATCTATGTCGGTGATCACTGAAGTCACAGCTCCTACCGGCAAGCAGATACACTCGGCTCTGGGCAGCAACCAGTTCACATTCCGTCCGGCGATCGCCATCGGAACGCAGACGAAATGGGTCGATGCGGCACTCAACCTTTACTACCATGTTCTCCCGAAACAGACTTTCGCGACTTCGAAATTCGACGACGAATTCGGTCTCAAACTCGCCCTCAACGTCCATGCTGTCGAAAAACTGCTTGACATAAACGCCGAGTTCCATTCGGCAACTTCGATAAAATCACCTTTCAAGAACGATGCTCAGGATAACATCGAAGTCGGTGGCGGCGTCCGCTTCAAGACCCCTGCAAACGTTGATGTCATTGCAGGCGCTTTCGGCGGTTTCGGCAATGCTGTCGCAGTTCCCAAGTTCCGCATTTACGCCGGAATTTCGTGGAGCATGAATGTCCTTCCGCCGGAAGACGAGCGCAACAAAGAGGATTTCAAACTGAAAAAGAGAGAAGAAAAGAAAACTGAAGAACAGCCGAAACAGGAAGAGAAAAAGCCTGAAAAGAAAGTCAAAAAGGCTCCGAAGAAAGCGGCTCCCAAACAGGCGGCCATTCCGCAACAGCCCGTAAAAACAGGCGAAAAACTCCCGAATGAAATCCACTTCATGCACGAGTCCGACTACATCGCAGATCCGGTAGAGATCGAGAAAGTCGCACTCATCCTGACAAGAAACTTCATGCTGAAGATCAGGATCGAAGCCCACACCGACAAGCATGAGAACAAGGCTTTCGCACAGAAACGAGCAAATGCAGTAAAAGCCGTCCTCATCAAAAACGGCGTTGAAGCGAACAGAATAAAAATCAAAATCATCGGCGCTGCGGAACCTGTTGCAAACGGCGACACTGAACCTGATATGGTTAAAAACAGAAGAGTCGAATTCTTCGTCGTAACAGACTGATAGAGGAAACATGGAAAAAATAATTTCTACCGAAGAGATAGCTCCGAGGATCCACAAAATAGTCATCACGGCTCCGCAGATAGCGAAAATGTGGCAGCCTGGGCAGTTTCTCATCATCCACCTAAACGAGGACAGCGAAAGGATCCCGCTCACGATATGCAAACGCGACATCGAAAAAGGTGAACTGACTCTCATCGTTCAGGCTATCGGCGAAAGCACGCGTGAGATCTGCTCGATGCCGGCTGGTTCGCCTGTCAGAGACGTTTTGGGGCCTTTGGGAATGCCGAGCGACATAGACGCGAACTTCAAAAGCGTTCTCTTTGTTTCAGGCGGAATCGGCATCACACCGCTTTACCCCTTGATCCAGAGATACCACGAACTCGGCGTTCAGACGACAGTTCTCATGGGTTTCAGAACGGCGAAAAACCTCATTCTCGATTCCGAAGTTCACGAGGTAGCGAACAACATCATGATAGCTTCCGATGACGGCACTATCGGCGAGCAGGGGCTTGCACTCGACCTTATCGGCCCGGCGATAGAAAAATTCGGCAAATTCGACCACGTCTATATCGCTGGACCTGTCAGAATGATGCAGTATACCGTAGCCGAAGCTTCTAAATTCGGCATAAAATCGACTGTCAGCCTGAACCCGCTCATGATCGACGGAACAGGAATGTGCGGCGGCTGTAGAGTCAATATCGGCGGACATGTGAAATTCGCGTGCGTTGACGGCCCCGAATTTGACGGCGAGCTTGTTGATTTCGAAAAACTGGCAAAGAAATTAGGAACTTACAAAGACCACCAGTGTAGAATCAGATAGAGGTGCTCATGGATATTTTCACCATTTTCACAAAGGGCGGAGTTGTCATGTATCCCATCCTTCTCTGCTCGATAGTCAGCGTGGCAATACTTTTTGAACGTCTTTTCGCACTCAGAAAAAGCAGAATAATCTCGAACAGCGAACTCCTTATGCACCTTGCGGAGAAACATTCGTGGGACGAACTCAAAGAAACGGCGAAAAAAGGCGACGACCTCTTTTCAAGGGTGATCTACATGACTTTAAGCGACCCTTCGTCCGAAACCGACACACAGAAAATCACCGAGATCTATGCAAAGAAAGTGACCGAGGAGATCTACAGCCACACTTCGATCCCCGGCGTCATGGCGACTCTTTCTCCCCTTCTCGGCCTTTTGGGAACTGTTCTCGGCATGATCAGGATCTTCAACAAATTCACGGAAGCGGGCGGAAACCCGATGATCCTTGCCGGCGGCATTTGGGAAGCTCTCATCACGACCGCAGCTGGACTTACCGTTGCGATCCCGAGCCTCATAATTTACAGATACCTTACTTACACTGCGGAAAAAAGTGTCGGAGAGCTTGAATTCGCGCTGGAAAAATTCATCGTTTTCAAAGGTCAGAAAGATAATGAAGAAAAATGATTCTAATACGACATTTAAAAAAGTTGACTTTACCATAATTTTACAATAAGTTTTAATGTAATATTTGTCAAAGGAGAAAAAAATGGCAGAAAACAGAAAAGAGATGCTTGAAAACGTCATCAAAAACGTTGAAAAACAGTTCGGAAAAGGGTCGATCATGATTTTGGGAGACGAGACGAATGTTGACATCCCCGTCATTCCTTCGGGTTCGATGAGCCTTGATATCGCAATGGGTATCGGCGGCTATCCGAGAGGAAGGATCATCGAGATCTATGGTCCGGAATCTTCGGGAAAAACAACTCTTGCTCTTCACGCGATCGCAGAAGCCCAGAAAAAAGGCGGTGCGGCAGCATTCATCGATGCGGAACACGCTTTTGACCTCAACTATGCCAAAAGGCTCGGCATCCAGGTCGATTCTCTCGTCGTTTCGCAGCCCGATTACGCTGAACAGGCTCTTGAGATAGCGGAAGATCTGGTCAGAAGCAACGTTATCGACGTTCTCGTAATCGACTCCGTCGCGGCACTTGTTCCGAGAAGCGAGATCGAAGGCGAGATGGGCGAAAGCCAGATGGGCGTCCAGGCAAGACTTATGTCGCAGGCTCTCCGCAAACTCACGGCTGCAGTCAGCAAATCTAAGACGTGCCTCATTTTCATCAACCAGCTCAGAAGCAAGATCGGCGTGATGTTCGGCAACCCCGAAACAACGACAGGCGGAAATGCCCTTAAATTCTA
>CACZFE010000166.1 GCA_902780365.1 uncultured Spirochaetales bacterium | reverse complement strand
TTCTTCATTGTATGAATATTGACGAGCTCGTCCGTCCTTATCTATGCCATAATGCTCTATATAAATTCCGTAATCAGGAAGGAAAAAATCAGGGCAATATCTGCGTCTATCCAAAGTTGCAGTGTTGATTTCATAAGGTTTTTCATACTCATATTCTATGCCATTGACAAACAGGAAGTTGGCTATAACCAATTCCTGAACGCTACGAACATATTCTTTTTTAGCTGTAACATTGTTTTGTGGGTCTTTATTGAGATTTTTTAGAGCTTCTTTCAATGTCCTATACGGCTTTTTAAATGTCCAATCCTGCTCTTCTTCATTGATTTCTTTTTTCTCGAAATCAAAGGTGATTGAACGAATATAGCATGAAAAATATTTAAATATCTTCTGAACAAATTTGTTGTCAGAAGAAATCCGTTCTTTAAAAAATGCTTTTATATGAGACAGAATTTGATCTTCTATAGCTTTTTTCTCACCATAATGCTTGGCTAAAATTTCATATCCTAAAGAATGGAATGTTTCCGCTTTCATTTTTGCAGAAACTTTTGCCACTTTTTTGCTTATATCGTCAACCGAATCTCTGGAATAAGACATCAGCAGGATTTCATCTTCTTTTGCCATATTGTTTTCCAACAAATATTTGATTTTTCCGCATATGGTCAGTGTTTTTCCTGTTCCGGCACCAGCAATAACTAAATTATGTTTGGAATCGCACAAAATAGCTTTTCGCTGCTCGTTATCCAGCGAATAACCGCATACATTGTCGAAAATAGGATCGTTAGAGTGCCTTTGTATAAAGTTTTCGTTATGATCTTGAATCATTTCCAAAAGCGAATCATATTCTTCTGTAACATCGCAATATTCCTCAACTTCTTCTGAAAGTTCTCTAAATAAATCAAAAAAAGAATCATCTATATCCAAATACATATCAGGAAACGATTCATAAATAAGTTCATTAAAATAATCTTTAAAATCATCAATCGAAGACTGTATTAACCAATCCCCATTTCCTACAGGTTCGCTATCTCCTCTAGCGGTAACTTCATTCGATTTATTAACTTCAATCTTGTCATCGGAAAACTGCCGATTTACATAAATTATGTTTTGGGATGTTTTGTTTAATGTGGATTTATTTGTTAAGATTTTATTGTGAGTTTCTATCCTCTCCAGAAGTTGTCTCTTTTTCTCTTCCCCACAATTGGCATCATATTTTTTGATTCTTTCAATTATTCGATAGAGCTCATTAAAGAAAGGGTCACTCGGATATATATATCTGTTGGGAAGTGCGATAGACATATAAGATTGAAAACTATCGATTAAAGAATTCAAAACTTCTCTATTTTTTAAACTATTTCGGACTTTTTGCTCTTTTCTAACAACTTCATCTTGATCAAGATTTTCTAAAATATCTTCCAGTTTTTTATCGGGATCAAATTGCGCAGCTTTTATAAATGTAAGTATGGAAACTACAGCACAGATTATTGCCCAATCATAGCGGCCGGCATCAACCAAAATAATTACGCAAATTCCAATTATAACACCAAGGAATCCCCATACAGATTTCATATTTACGTCCTGGTAGTTCTTACCAACCTCACAAAACCAACCAAAAGCCCTTTATTTTACTCATCAACTCCGGCATATAGTGCCTGAGATGAAATTTTTGTTCGTATTTTGAAGCAAAAACAACCAAAAACCGCAAAATTATAGGGAAAAGCGTGGATTGTGCAAGTTAAAGAATAGTGGGCAGCAGATTATTCCGCAAGGCCGATCGACGAAAGCCACTCGCCGACCTGTTCTTTGCTGGAACCGATTTCGAAACGTCTGCTTTCAAGCCATGCTGCTGAAGTAGCAAATTTTTTGAGGTTTTCCGCACTTGGACCAAGCGGACTCTGCGCAGAGGTGCAGAATGTCGTGAGAGTTTTCCCCGAAAAATCGTAGCTTTCCATGAATGTGTCCATGATCCTCGGCGCGTCTCCGTACCAGATGGGATGCGCGATCAGAACGGTGTCATACTGAGCCATATTTTCGATAGTTCCGCTTATTGCAGGGCGTGATGCCGGGTCATTGTATTCCGTTCTTGCGCGGCAGTCGGGATTATTGTATTCGGTATCCTCGGCAGTGTAAGGTTGAGCCGGAACTATTTCTGCAAGATCTGCTCCGAGCAGCTCTGCTGCGTACTGGGCCAGCAGCTTTGTGTTGCCTGTGTAAGAGAAGTAAGCAACGAGGATCTTTCCTGTTTCCTGAGGTTCCTGATCGTCGTCAGTTGTCTCCTCTTCAGTTTCCTGTTCCTCTCCGTCCTGCTGGTTCTCTGCATCATCCTTTTCCTCAGGTTCCGTATTTTCCTCAGTTTCCGAATTTCCGTCAGCCGGATCCTGCTTTTCTTCATTATCCGAATCGCCGCATGAAACAAAGAAAACAAGCACCAAAATACTTAAAACGAACCAAAATTTTTTCATTTTTTTCTTCTGTTTTTCCGACTATTTCACCAAAATCACTTGAGTTTTTTGAATATCTGCTTCATCGTTTTTTTATCGAGCGGGCGCATTTCAGGCAGTTTCAGGCTTTTGACCATGTGCAGCGTCCCCTTTTTGTATTTCTGAAAATGCGCGGTGTTCAGATGCTGTTTGTAGAGCTCTTCGGAAGCGTAAATTTCCAGTATGCTTATTTTATTCGGATCATCAGCATGCTGCATCGGGAAAAGGCATATAACTCCAGGTTCACGCTCTATTGAAAGGCGGTCAACCTCTTCCGCATAAGCCAGATATTCCTGCAGATACTGAGGATGGACTTCTATTTCGGCAATACGCACTATAAACCCGTCTCCAATCATATTTTTCTCCATTACCTGCTCCTTTTTCGCAATTTTCAAATTGTCGGAAGGAACAGCTTCAGCCCACACTATTGAGAATTGTGCCAGAATCAGCAAAAAAATCAGTTTTTTCATACTTTTTCCTACCTTATATTTGTCTTTCCGTTTCCAGTACTTCCGGCTACTTCAAATACTTTCTGAAGAACTCGTCTATTCTGCCGAACGGGATCTTTTCAGGATTGTCGTAAAGGTCAACGTGGCTTGCGCCCGGAATTATCACGAGTTCCTTGTTCTCGCCTTTGAGTTTTTTGAACGCTGTTTCGCTGAAGTATCTGCTGTGTGCTTTTTCGCCGTGAACGACCATGACCGCGTTTTCGATCTCACCGGCATAGGCAAGCAGTTTCGTGTTGAGAAGCGAAGTCGCCGCCGTAATGTTCCAGCCGCCGTTTGAATTGAGCGAGCGTTCGTGGTAGCCGCGCGGAGTTTTGTAGTAAGCGTAGTAATCTTTCACGAACTGCGGAGCGTCTTCGGGAAGCGGATCAATGACGCCTCCGGCAAGTTTGTAAGAGCCGTTTCTGAAGTCTTCGGTCCTCTGTGCCATCAGAGCTTTGCGCATTTCGTTTCTTGCTTCCGCACTGTCCGCGCTGTCGTTGTATCCGTTAGCCGTGACGCGGCTCATGTCATACATCGTGCTTGCGACTGTCGCCTTGATCCTCGTATCGATCGCAGCGGTATTCAGAGCCATTCCGCCCCAGCCGCAGATACCTATGATTCCTATTTTATTGGGATCGATGTTGTCGCGGGTTGAAAGAAAATCGACTGCCGCCATGAAATCTTCGGTATTGATGTCTGGGCTGTTCATGTAACGCGGCTCACCTGCGCTTTCACCTGTAAACGAAGGATCAAAAGCGAGAGCAACGAAGCCTCGGCGTGCCATTTCGTTCGCGTAAAAACCGCTTGACTGCTCTTTCACAGCACCGAAAGGACCTGAGATCGCGATCGCCGCATTCCCTTTTTCAGCCGCGTTTTCAGGCATGTAAAGATCGCCCGCAAGCTCTATTCCGAAATGATTTTTGAAATGAACTTTCGTTCTCTTCACGCCGTCTGCCAGTTTAAAAGTATAGTGCTCCTCTTTTTTCACAGTTTCCTCCTTTTCTTTCGCCGGTTTAATAACTGCCCCTTCGCTGTTTTCCGTGTTCTTTGTCTCCATTTTTTCGCCGCAGGATACAAGAGCGATGAGTGCAGCGCAAACGACAGCCAAAATTCTGAATTTCATAAAAACCTCCAATTAAAAA
>CACZFE010000165.1 GCA_902780365.1 uncultured Spirochaetales bacterium | reverse complement strand
GAAGGAAAAAAACAACCCCTCACTCCGCAAAAAACTCTGTGCCGCGGAAGGTCTTGCCGACGCCGCGATTCCGTAAAAACGAAGGAGTGTCGGAAAGACGCGCTTTTTTTACGCGGGGACTTGACAGACAGGAGATATGCGAGTATGATTAGTTATACAAATCATACTTTTCAAAGGAGAGACCCATGTTCATACCGGAAGATTTAATGGCGAGGCTGCCGGAAGACAGGCGGCCGGAAGGGAAGTTTGCCTGGACGGCGACGGTCGGCGAAAAAGGCCAGATCGTGATCCCGAAACAGGCGAGGGAGATCTTCGGGATCAAGCCCGGAGACGTTCTGCTGCTGCTCGGTGACAAAGACCGCGGCATCGCCATCCCGCCCAAGGCGCAGCTTGACCAGATGCATCTCATGATGTTCGGAGGACCGGAAGAATGAATATCGCAGAATTGCAGGACGTCTGCAAGGAATATCCCTCTTTCCGCCTGAACAAGGTATCCTTCGACATGGAATATGTCGTAGCCTTTAAAAAGATCAACCGTGAGTTCTTCTGCGGCGAGTTTTACCGCCGAACCGAGATAAGTCGCGAAAGTGCGCTCTGAATCAGGTGAAATCAAGGCGATCGCCCTGCCAGTCTGAGGTTCGTCCTTGAAAAGAAGCGGAATAATACCGGAATTCTGCATATCTTTTCTGAAAATATCACCGAATTCGTCTTCGCTTACTTTGCCGATAAATGCGGTTTCGACACCAAGTTTCGCCAGACCGTGGATCGTATTCGACGCACTGCCTCCGCTGACGAGGGAAAAATCAAGATTTTCAACCGTTTTAAGAACTCTTTCGCTGAAAGCGAAATCTACAAGCTGCATGCTGCCTTTCGCCAAACCAAGTTCAGAGAGGAGCGAATCACCGGGCAAAGCTACAAGAATATCAAGAAGGGCATTTCCCATGCCGAGAATTTTTTTCATATTTGATACCTTTGAAACTGGTGAAAGAATTACTTGTTAATAATTTTTACACGGCCGACATTCGTCTTAGCGAAAGTTCCCTTTGCCTTCATGTAATCTACAAGAATCGACGAAAGAAGGTAAGCGGTGTCTTTTTTGGATTTGATTTCTTTAAGCATCGCGTATCCGTCGCCGCCGTTAGCAATGAATGAATTGAGTGCAACTTTGTATTTTTTGCCTTTTTCAAGCGGTTTGCCTGCAACTTTGATTTCAAGCGCTTCGCCTTTGTAAATCTTCACTTCGATGCCGGAAACCTGAAGGAATCCGCCTGCACCGAGACCTTTCTGAGCAAAGAAATCAAGAACTTCCTGGATCTGAGCGCCTGTAAGTTCAGCTGTATAAACAGTATCCTGGAACGGGAAAATACTGTAAATGTCTTTTTCAGTTACAGCACCTTTTTTGAGGGACTGTCTGATACTTCCGCCGTTCAGAAGAGCGATGTCCGCACCGGTTTTTTCACGCATGATGTCAGTGATGATGTCACCGAGCTCTACCTCTTTCTTTCTTGCGATATCATCGGTACCGTCAAGATCTCTGTCGATCGTTCCGATCTGTTTGGTCGGGAATTCACATTTCTGAGCGTTGAGCATATCGAGCATCGCCTTGTTTTCCTTAATCTCTTCGCCGATAAATTTGTAACCTTTATCCTTCTTTTCCTTAAGGTTGATCGGGTAAAGTTTGTATTCGGTCTTTACGATTTTGGTTCCCTGGAAGTAGAAGTCGATTCTGCCTACCCATTTGCCCAAACCTTCAGTCTGTACAATGTAGGTATCGCCGATTTTTACCGGGCTTGCAAGCTGTCTCTGGGTGTGGCCGCCGATGATGAGGTCGATGCCCTGAGCAACTTTAGCGAGGTAATTGTCACCTTCGTATCCGTCGAAACTTTTGTCACTGTCGTAGAAGCCGAGGTGGCTGAGAACGATAACGACATCGTTTTTCTTCTTGAGGATCGGGACCCACATTTTAGCGGTTTCAATAGGATCGCTCATCGTGAGGTTTCCTTTGATGCCCTGACTTGAAATGCTCTCTGTTTCACGCGTCGTAAGACCGAGGACCGCAACCTTGAGACCGTCGTTGAATTTCTTTTCGATGTAGTTCTGACCGATAGACTCAGTTCCGCCTTCCTTGTACATATTTGCGCTGAGGAACGGGAATTTAGCCGTTTCCTGCATTTTCTTGAAAGCCTCGAAACCGAAGTCGAATTCGTGGTTTCCGATAGTCATGGCATCATAGCCGACAAGGTTCATACCCTCTACCATCGGGATATTTTCGCAGATATTGCTTCTCGGATCACCGAGCGTTATGTCGCCTGCGCTGAGAACAAGAACGTTTCCGCCTTTGCCCTGAACTTCATCCCTTATAGCATCGACAAGCGTCTTCTGAGCTGCAAGACCACCGATCCCAGGGTTGTGCGGCTCATCGAATTTCCAAGCCATACCGTGAGAATCATTGGTAAAAATAACGGTAAGAAGGCGGTCTTTGTTGTCTGCGCCGAAAACCGTCAAAACTGAAAAAATACAAAAAACAGCAACGAGAAATTTTCTCATTTTAATCCCCCTGATTTATCAGATGTTAAACTTTCGATGACCCGTTTCATATCGGACGAAGAATATATTGAATCTTTTGAAGAAGTCAAATAGTTGCGTGCATATCTCGCATAATTTTCGGCTGATTTTCTCAATCCTTCAATCTCCTCTGCAGTAACAGAACGCCTGATCTTTGCAGGATTGCCCGCTACGAGAACGCCTTCCGGGATCTCCGTTCCGCCGAGAACGATCGAATTGGCCGCTATAATCGAGTTTTTTCCGATTTTGCATCCGTCGAGAACGACCGCGCCCATTCCGATGAGAACATTGTCGGCAATCACCGAACCGTGAATGACTGCATTGTGTCCTACAGTCACATCATCGCCGATAACTGTAGGATAGAGTGCAGTCGTGACATGAATTGTCGCATTGTCCTGTATGTTTGTCCTTTTCCCGATTTTTATGCTGTTGACATCACCTCTTACAACAGCGCCGAACCAGATTCCGCTCTCTGCTCCGACAGTGACATCGCCGATAACGTCGGCAGTTCTGAAAATTACAGCTTCCGGATCGATTGCCGGAATCTTGTTAAGATAGTTTGTTATCATCTTCTTCTCCTCTTTCGTCAGGATTTGCCTCTTCGAATTCTTCCATAACTTTGTCTGCGTCACTCTTTATATTCGCGAAAGACGAGCCTAAAAGCAGAAAGCCTATCATTGCGAGAACCGCGAAAATAGAAGGTGCGTGCTCGGCCTGCGAAAGCCTGTTCGAAGCTGCCATGCACCTGCGTGCAATCTTTTTCTGCTCTTCAGGACTAAGATCTTTCCATGAATCGGGCGCTTTTCCGGTGAAACAGGTGCCGTCCGCCTTAAGCTGTTCATACTCGGCCCGCGCATCGTCTCTTGCATAGAGCATCCAGCAGAGCGCAACAACGCTTACGACCGAAAGAATAAGACCGTAAAAGCCTCTTCTTGTCCCCAGCACACGTTTTTTCAGAGAGTTTTCCATTTTACCTCCTATTCAAATGCCAGTTCGGCAACCATTTTAACAAAATCCTCATCGGGTTCTTTCAAGCTCTTAGAGAGGAAAAAATCGATCATTCCGCGCTTTTTCTGGTGAAGATTAAGAATTTTCTCCTCGATCGTGCCCTTAGAGTAAAGCTTTGTAACGACAACTCTTTTCGTCTGTCCGATTCTGTGGGCACGCGACCATGCCTGTTCCTCAACCGCCGAATGCAGTATAGCACGCGGGGGGCGGTTTTCGAGTCCCAAAAATCGCCCTCGAAGCTGATTGGCCCCTTTTTCGGTCAATATTCTTTTTGCAGGCTGCAGTTCCCCTTACACAGATTTCGGGGCGGGTCCGGACGACAGGGAGACAGAGGGTCCTTCCGGCCAGATGCTGCCCTCATCGATTCCCATGGCATAGAGCCGGTCGTCATCAGCCATCACCTGCCGGGTCAGGCCTTCTTCGTTCTCAAGAGTTACAAGGACCAGGTTTCTCTCCTCTTCCGTCCGCTCCTCGCAGCCGTAGTCGCCTTCCCGGATCCGCTTGACTTTCCATGTCATTTTCAGGCTCCTCGCTCAGAAAACCCGCTTCTGTCAGCGGTTTTCTCTTTTCCTTGTTCAGCGTATATACGCAGTCCTCCCTTGCCAAAATACTGCGCTCA
>CACZFE010000164.1 GCA_902780365.1 uncultured Spirochaetales bacterium | reverse complement strand
GATTTTTCGGTCGTGTAGATCAACTGTTCCGCATTGTTCTTGGTCTCGATGAGTTTTCTTCTTCTCTCATCTTCCTCTTTGTTTTTCTCGGCTTCGTTGACCATTCTCTCGATCTCTTCGTCGCTGAGTCCGCTTCCTGCCTTGATGACGATCTTGTTCTCTTTGTTCGTTCCAAGGTCTTTCGCGCTGACGTTGAGGATACCGTTGGCATCGATATCGAAACTTACTTCGATTTTCGGAATACCTCTCGGAGCCGGCGGAATGTCCTTAAGTTCGAATTCGCCCAGAAGCTTGTTCTCGTTGGCTATCGTTCTTTCGCCCTGGAAGACCCTGATCTGAACGCCCGGCTGGTTGTCGACCGCGGTCGAGAAGATCTCTGTTTTCTTGGTCGGGATCGTGGTGTTTCTCGGGATAAGTTTCGTGAAAACACCGCCCAGCGTCTCGATACCGAGTGAAAGCGGAGTTACATCGAGAAGAAGAATATCCTTTACATCGCCTTTCAGAACGCCGCCCTGGATCGCCGCACCGATAGCAACGACTTCATCGGGGTTGACACCTTTGTGGAGCTCTTTCTGGAAGAACTCTTTTACGAGTCTCTGGACTATCGGCATACGTGTCATACCGCCGACCATGATGACTTCGTCGATGTCATTGACGGTAAGTTTAGCATCTGCAAGAACCTTTCTGCACGGCTCAAGAGTCTTCCTCGCAAGGTCTTCGACAAGGCTCTCAAGTTTAGCTCTCGACATCGTGATGTTGAGGTGTTTCGGGCCTGTTGCGTCAGCAGTGATGAACGGAAGGTTGATGTTTGTCTCCATTGTCGAAGAAAGCTCGTGTTTTGCTTTTTCCGCAGCTTCTTTGAGTCTCTGAAGCGCCATCGGGTCGTTCGAAAGGTCGATTCCCTGGTCTTTCTTGAACTCGTTTACAAGGAATTCGATTATTCTCTGGTCGAAATCCTCGCCGCCCAGGAATGTATCACCGTTTGTCGAAAGGACTTCGAAAACACCGTCGCCGAGTTCAAGGATCGAGATATCGAATGTTCCGCCGCCCAAGTCGTAAACCGCGATCTTCATATCCTTTCCTTTGTTGTCAACGCCGTAAGCAAGCGCTGCAGCGGTAGGCTCGTTTATGATACGGAGAACGTTGAGTCCTGCGATTTTGCCGGCATCTTTCGTAGCCTGTCTCTGAGAGTCGTTGAAGTAAGCAGGAACCGTGATGACTGCATCGGTTACTTTCTCGCCGAGGTATTCTTCAGCAGTTTCTTTCATTTTGCTGAGGACCATAGCCGAGATCTGCTGCGGGCTGTACTCCTTGTCTTCGATTTTTACCCACGCGTCGCCGTTTGCAGCCTTGATGATCTGGAACGGAACGACCGATTTCATCTTCATGACTTCGGCAGCCTCGTACTTTCTTCCGATAAGTCTTTTGATTGAGTAAAGAGTTCTCTGCGGGTTCGTGATCGACTGTCTTTTTGCAAGCTGTCCGACCAGTCTCTCGCCTTTGTCCGTGAACGCTACGATACTCGGAGTGGTCCTTGAACCTTCCGAATTTGCGATGACCTTAGGCTCTCCGCCTTCCATGATACTTACACAGCTGTTGGTCGTACCAAGGTCAATACCGATAACTTTTCCCATGATTTCCTCCAATTATAATGTTAACAATTACCGTTTTCTTCATTATTTTCAGCAGTTTCGGAAACATTTTCCGCATTTTCTGCGGTCGTTTCCGGCTGTTCTTCAACTTTATTTTCCTCTGCTTCAGCCTGTTCCGTTGATTCAGCAGTTTCTTCAGTTTCCGGCTCTTCCGGTTTTGTCGCCGGAATTCCGCTTGCAACGACAACCATCGCCGGTCGTATTACTCTGTCGTGCAGTTTGTAGCACTTTACATACTCGGCAACGATTTCGTTAGCCTCTTTTCCGTCGACGTTGATCATGCTCATCGCCTGATGGATCGAGGGATCGAACTTCTCTCCGATGCTGCTTATGCACACCAGACCGTGCTTGTTGCAGATATTGTCGAATTTCGCGCCGAGGTTCTTTATCCCTTGAATGAAAGGGTTGTTTTCAGACTCTTCATTCTTCGGAATAAACTCCATAGCTTTGTCGAAATCATCCTTTACAGTTATGAAATCCTTGAAGAAATCCTCAACCGCAAATTTGATTTTGGAACGGAACTCGTTTTCGATCCTCGTTTTCTGGTTTCTGTTCTCCGCAACGAGCGATTTTACACTGCTTTCAAGTTCTGCGATTCTATCGTCTTTAAGTTTCAGCTGTTCCTCAACTTTTGCGACCTTTTCCTCGAGTTCTTTCACGAGCTTATGGTCTTTTTCCTTGCCGCCGAACTTGTTGAAGAAGTGTTTTTTCTTCGCCTTTTCGGTTTCACCGCCGAGTTCGTCAGCGAGTGCCTGAAGATCGCTTCCGCTGTCGGCGAGATTTTCGTCGATTTCGATCGCTCCGCCATTGTCTCTCAATTCTTCGCTGAATCTTTTTTCTTCCTCAGTCATAACTCCTCCAAAAGCCAACTGCCTGAAATCATTAAAATCTTCAATCAAGCAACATCCAAAACGCACTCTTATATAAGAACGGTTTGAGCAAAGTCAACACTCAAAAATCAAAAATTTTTCATAAAGCGGATTTATGACAAAACCTCTCCCGAACCGATATTTTTTGTCTTTTTCCCTCTTTTGCCTAAAATTCTATAGTTTTTTTATAGGAGGCAGCATTATGAAAAAACTTTGTCTGATTTTCATTATCTTTTCACTTTTTGTTTTTGCGGGCTGCGGCAGTTCGAAAACAACGGATGATACCGATTCCGGCGAGGCTCAGAACGACGAAGATTCAGTCGATGCCGAAACTGATGACAGTTACGTTCCTGACGATACAGAACCGACGGAAGAACCCGATCAGGAGGACACTGATACCGAACCTGAGGAAGAAGAAGGCCTCTGCAATCCGAATCCCTGCGAAGATATCGCAAATTCGACGGGAATCTGCACTGTAAAAGAAGCACAGTATCTTTGTGAATGTGACACGGACTACGAATGGAACGGTTTATCCTGCGTAAGGTCGGTTCCTCTTTCGCTCGGCAATATATGCACAGGGCAGACAGAGTGCTACGACATGACTTCACTGATGGAGTGCCCTTCATCATCTGAAGCCGATTTTTACGGACAGGATCAGCACTATGCGGCTCTCGGCTACTGCACGCCGCAGAGTTTTACAGCAACACAGGATGTGGTCGTGGACAACAACACGGGACTCATCTGGGAAAAATCGTCGTCGTCTGACACTTACATATGGGAAGAGGCGCAAAATCACTGCAACGATCTGAATGAAGAAGCTTTTGCGGGGATCGACTCATGGCGCGTTCCGAATCCGCTGGAACTGCTCACACTCGTAGACAACAGCACATCAAGACCTGCGGTGAACCAGAATTTCAAAAAAATGGTAGTAGCCGTATGGACGTCAAAATTCTATGAAAAAGAATCAGGTTCTTCCGCATATTCTTTCAACCCTTATTACGGAACCGTATCATCCACCGAAAAAGCTGAACCGCTCAGAGTTCTTTGTGTCAGCGGTGAAGAGATGCTGGCGGCTCAGGAAAGCGATTTTGAAGTATCGGAAGACGAAATGACTGTCACAGACAAGCGGACAGGTCTCGTATGGGAGAAAACTTACCACACTGACATGGATTGGAAAGCAATGCTGGCCTATTGCCAAAGTCTGAACACCGGAACGGAAACGGGATGGCGTTTACCTAACAAAAACGAGATCGCTTCCCTGCTTGATCCAGACAAAGACAGACCTTATTCAAATTTTCCCGGCATGTCGTACGATTATTGCCTCTGGTCTTCTACGACCTTTGTTCATTTCACCGACTCAGCATGGGAAATATGCCGCGGATACGTCGCACAATACCATAAAGATTTTGAAAACAACGAGTTCCGTTGCGTAAAATAGGATGGAGGCCTTAATGAAAAAACTTTGTCTCTGCTTAACGATTTTGGCTGCGCTGCTTTTCTTTGCAGGATGCGGCGGCTCGAAAAAAGAAAACAAAAATGAAACTCCCGATTCGGAAGAAAGCGTGACTGACGACGATGCAGTCGACACAGAACCGTCAGGCGATAGCACCTGGTATTTGCAACCCGAATCCGTGCAAAAACATCGCCAATTCCGACGGAATCTGTACTGCTCACCAGAATGATTTCTCATGCGGCTGCAACAAGCACTATTTCTGGGATGGTGAAGAATGCATGGAATGGTGCGCTCTCGGTTATTGCAAAGAGGAATATATGGAGGGTTCGACAGGTAAATGCTACTATGACGACACTCAGGACGAATCACCGTATTTATGTGAATGCAAGGAACACTATTTATGGGATAACGCATATCAGTATTGCGACAATGAAACAAAAATCGGACAGTGCACCGGACTTCCGGAAAACGCGGAGTGGAACACTGTTTCCGAAATAACTCAGCCTTGGGATGCAGGAAATGAAGAGCTGCAAGGAGTCTATAACGAGGAACCGAGCTCATACGAATGCCGTTTCAAATGCAAAGAGACCTATTTCTGGAATGGAAAAAACTGTATCGATCCGTGCGCAGACAACCCGTGTGCCGCTTTCGAACATGCGATTAATCATTCATGTGAAAGTAAAAGCGCTTTCGAATATCTGTGCGACTGTGAATACGAATATTACTGGAACGGAAAAATTGCGGGATGTGTTGACCGCAGGCCTTCTTTAGGCATCATCTGCACGGATGATGACAAATGTCATGCCTTCCCTAGCCCTAAAGCGGCAGAATGTCCTGCAAAAGGCGAAACTTTCTACGGACAGGATGCACAGTATGCTAATGCCGGAACATGCGTAAGACAGTATTTTGAAAGCGATGACGACACCATAACAAGCCTTACTACCGGACTTTCATGGCAGAAAGAGATACCGGAAACGACCTATACATTTGAAGCCGCAAAAGAATATTGTGAACAGTTGGATCTTGCCGGTAAAAATGACTGGAGAATTCCTAACATACACGAACTTATGACACTCTTCACCAATGGATCCACCAGATCGACCTATTTTCAGAATCTTTATTCAAAAGTTTTCTGGACTTCAGCAGCAGGTTCGAGTTCTGCCACAGTATTGTCATTCGAGTATTCTTCTGCACCTGAAACATATTCGTATTCGAAATCTAATCCTTATTCTGTAATCTGTGTCCGCGGAGACGAGTTGCCGTCTTTGGAACTTACCGAATGGACTGTAAACAGCACGAAAGTCTATGTCGATTCCTCGTCGGAACTTATGTGGCAGAAAGAGGCAGCTCCTTATAAAAACCCCAGACAGGCTTTTAAATACTGCGAAAATCTTGTCCATGCCGGATACTCGGACTGGAGACTTCCTAATACAAACGAAATCAGCGCATTCATTATTGCATCAATAAACAGCACGATAAATCATGACGGTTCCAATTGGATGAGATTCATCTCATCCTCTTATTTCTCATCGGTATACGCAGTAAATTTACAACGCTCCAACGCCGACCAGGATAGTTACCATACTGTCCGCTGCGTCCGCTCTGACATCTGCAAGGAGGGATTTTTCTGGGAAGGTGAAAAATGTGCGGCAGATCCTTGCAAAACCGCAAACTGCGGCACAAATTCAACTGGTTTCTGCATTCCTCAAACTGAAGAAAAATATGAATGTCTCTGCAATAACAACTATTTCTGGAACGGGAATGCCTGCAGCTACTGCGGAGGTGGAACATGCTCCCAGGTCTATAATTCAAACGGAAGCTGCACTGCGTCAGACGCTGAAAACTATTATTGCAACTGCAACAGCGGCTACAAATGGGACGGAGAGCAATGCGTTGAATCCGAATCCGCAAATACTCAGAGCAACACTTTAAACAAAATCTGCACAGACCAGGAAAAATGTTACAGCAACAATACTGAAATAACCTGCCCAGCAGAAGGAGAGGATTTCTTCGGACAGGATGCACAGTTCTCGCACGGCTGCTTCAGCAAAACATTCTCCCAGGGCCTTGCCAACAATCAGAAATATATAATTGACGACAACAACGGCCTTGAATGGACTCAAACGCTTTCGGAAGGATTCTACACATGGGTCGGAGCAAATGTTTACTGTGAAAATCTCGATTATGCCGGTAAAAAAGACTGGAGACTTCCGAACATGCATGAAATGCAGACGATCGATATGAAGAATCAGCTCTTTAAAACAGTGTTCGAATCAGTAACTGAAGCCAAAGTATGGACTTCTTCCGCATATCAAGACGATACAGCAGCTTGGACTTTCAATCCAATTTCATACAAATCTCAAAAGAACGACTCTTTCCGTGTTATGTGCGTCAGAGGCAAGCGGATGTCCCAAAAATCGTTCACGATATCTGGCAGCGCTACTGAAGAATATGCAACATTCGTTCCTGCTAGAGCGGGTGACCCGAAATGGACCAAAACCATTGCTAAGGAAAAAACCTGGCAGGAGGCCCTTTCCTACTGCGAGAATCTTACATACGCCGGTATTTCCAACTGGCATCTCCCTGACATAAACGAACTCCTTTCCCTCGTAAACTACGAAAAAACAGAACCTGCTTCGAATTTCCCTGAGATGCCTGCAAACACAAAACTCTGGTCTTCAACATCAAAGGAATCCTATGCAGCAATAGCCTACTCTCTTGATTTCGAGCGTGGCACAGTAGACTCTAGTTACACGAAAAGCGCTAAAAAAAGCGTTGTCTGCATAAGTTATCAATAAATTCCAGAAACATCTGCCAAACGTCATGACGATGATGTGAGACGTCATTGTATAGCGTCTCTCCAGTTTGATTCATAAAAATTTGAAGGATTTCTGCGGACAGAAACCAAAACCAGTTCATGTTTCAGGAAATTTGCCTAAATGAGGCATTTTTCTAAAATACCGCCGTTTATTGTTTAACTTATAAGGAGAGAAAAATGGAAAACACCGCACCGGTAATCATCAAAGGAGAGTACAAAGGTTCGCTCCGCAACGAAATGACCCACCTCAAATCGAACAACACCATTATGACCGACGCTCCGACCGACAACCACGGCAAAGGAGAGGCTTTCTCCCCGACCGACACAGTCTGCGGAGCACTGGCTGCGTGCATGATGACGATCATGGGCATCACCGCTCAGGCTCACGACTTCAATGTTGACGGCACGAAATACGAAATCAAAAAGACAATGGCACAGAATCCGCGCCGCATCGGCCAGATCGACATCGCCTTCACCTTCCCGAAACACGACTACACCGAAAAACAGAAGGAAATGCTCAAAAAAGCAGCTGACACCTGCCCGGTAGCTCAGACACTCAGCAAAGAAGTCATCGTAAATATCTCAATGAATTTCTAACCGGAATCACTTTCCCGCACACTTGCATGGTATAGTGGTCAAGCATTTCTGAACAGAAAAATATATGTAAAAAACAGCGGTCGTCTTTTGATTTTCTCAATTATTTTAGCCATGGATCCACCTCCGGCTGAACAAAACCAGATTGTTGCCATTTTTCGTAAGTAGTTGAGTCATAGCCATATTCTGCACCAGGTGCGAAATAATTTCTGACAAAGCCTTTAGTTCCATCGGCGTTTTTAGTTCCCCAAAAAATTTCTTTCATAGGGTCTTTGCCTCTATAAAACGGATTGAAAATAAAAACTTTTCTGCCGTTGTCTTCATTCATCATTCCCTCTTCAGCATGTTTCCTTCATATTTTCCGCTCCAGAAAGCCTTGTAATCCTCATTCAGATAATAAAATTTACCTTGCCACCACAATATTCTGATATTTTCAGTGGCTGTTTTTGACAAAGTAATGCCTGTCGTACTGGATTTGAGTTTCAGAAAAACCTTCCCAT
>CACZFE010000163.1 GCA_902780365.1 uncultured Spirochaetales bacterium | reverse complement strand
GATACTTACGCCGTGCAGGGCGCGAATACGGAAAAGTCATTGAATTTGTTGCGAAAAATATGAAAGGTCTTCAGACTGAAGACGAAAGTTTTGATCCTGCTCTCTGGGACGAAGGTTTGGCTTACGCAGGGATCGACCCCGAAAGCACTTACCTTGAAAAACCGTTGGACAAGCCTCTTCCTTATGAGCATATCGACCTTAGGATCGACCGCAGATTTCTTTTGAAAGAGCGCGAAAAAGCGTTCAATTTTCAGGAAACGCCCGACTGCGCGAAAACAGGGATCTGCAACAAGTGCGGTGCCTGCGACTTCAAGGAGATCAGGCCGCTGAAGTTCACCGGAAAGGCGCTTGACGAGAACGAGACCTTTGAAATCCCGGAAAAGAACAATAAAAACAACTCTTTCCCGTATATTTTCTCGCTTTCGAAACACGGAAATTCGATAAGTGTAGGGCACCTTGACCTTGTTTCATTTCTCTTCAAAGCCCTCACTCTGAGCGATCTCAAGATCCTCTATTCCGACGGTTTTCACCCCATGCCGCGTTTCAATTTAGCGTTTCCGGCACCGGTCGGAGTCGAAGTTGACGAGGAATTCGGCACAGTCTGGCTCACCGAGGAAGTCAATGAAGCGGAAACTCTTGAGAAACTTAACTCTATCCTCGAAAATTCCGGAATAAAATTCCTTACTTTTGCCTTCTGTGACCGTGAAAAGATCAAAAAAGCCGAAAAAATCCTGCGCACTCTTCCTTCAAGCACATACCGCGTGAAATTTTTTGAAAAAACTGACTACGATTCGGCAAAAGAAATCCTAGAAGTCGTTGATTTCAATGACGAAACTCTTGAAATGACGATCCGCCATTACACTGAACTCGGAAGCGTAATGAAGAAATTCGACGCCTTCACCGGCGAATACCACATAATCAAAAACGGTTACCGCAAAGAACTTGCGGAATACGACACGGAAGGACTTCTCAAAGAAACCGGGATCCTGGAATAAAATCACTCTTCGTCATCTGCTTTTGAAAAAAAGTGAAATTTTTTACAGACGGCGGTTTGTGGACTATTCCGTCTCGGCTTTGCAGTTTTCGACCATGAAGTAAAGTCTGTTGAAAATGTTTGCCTCAGAAGTTCCAAGATCGAAGTCGAGGAAGAGGATGTTTATCTTCGGGAAGACTTTTTTGACCCGTTTTTCAAGTCCTTTCGAGATTATATGGTTTGAAATGCACCCGAAAGGCTGCAGGCTGACAACGTTGTTGATGCCGTGGTCGGCAAAGTTCGCGATCTCGGCGGGGATGAGCCACCCTTCACCGAAGTTTACTTTTCTGACATGTTTGTAGATCATGTCGTTGATGAAAAGCGGGATCGGCTGTTTTTTGATGTGCTCTTCCTTCAAAATGTGGTTGTTGACGAAGAAATTGTCGAAAAAGTTGAAAATCGACGGCATTACCGGCTCGATTTTATGGTCGATGAGCCACTGAACGACGAATTTGTGTCCGAAATAGTTGTATTTGACATAAATTTCACCGACGATACCGACTCTCGGGCGCTTGATATCCTCGATTATTCCGTTGAATTCGGCAACTGCCTGTTTGAGTAACACCTTGAGTTCATTGCCTTTTTTGTTTTCTATCATGGGAAGCGAAAGTTTCGCGAACTTGTCACGCAGAGCCTTTGCCGCACCCGGAGTTTTTTCTCTCACGCTTGATGCATAGTAAAGTTTTGCAAGACAGTCGGCAAAATAAAGTGCGTGGAGAGCGACCGGAAGCAGCCTTTTGAAAGGCAGGTCAAAACCCGGCTGAGTGTTTTTCGTATCACCTGCAAAGCCTATCGCAACGACAGGGATTTTTTCATAACCGCTTGCTATCATTGCATTTTTTATAAGCTGAAGGTAGTTTGAAGCTCTGCACTGCCCGCCGGTCTGCGTTATTGCGACAGCAACATTGTCAAGGTCATATTTTCCGCTCTGGAGAGCCTGTATTATCGTGCCGACAACTATCGTCGCCGGGTAGCAGACCTCGTTGTTTGCGTATTTGAGGCCGATCTCAGCCGATTCCTGCGTTCCTCTCGGAAGGTTTACAAGGTTGTAGCCCAGCATTTTGAAGATCGTGGGGAGGAAATCGGAGTAATCTTCCGCAAAATAAGGTGCGAGCAGAGTTTTTCTCCTGTCTTTCGCAGTGTAGACAGCGGTGTTTTTCGGCGGAATGTTCTTTTTCTCGCGCTTTCCGACTTTCAGACTTTCCACAAGCGAGCGGATCCTCAGGCGCAGCGAACCGATATTGTTGACATCGTCGATTTTGAGGATCGTGAGGTTCTTTCCTTTTCTCGAAAGGATAGCGTTGACTTCGTCTAAAATGAAGGCATCAGGGCCGCATCCGAACGAGGTGAGCTCGACAAACTGAACATCGTCGCCCTCGTTTGCCACGAAGTGGGCAGCCTTGAAGATCCTGTTCGGATATGTCCACTGCGGAACTGCAAGAAGCTCGTCGTAAACGCCTGTTCCAGCCGATGCCGCGATATTTTCGGTGATGACGTTGATCCCCATTTCGGAGATGCACTGCGAAACTTTGTGCTGGATGTATGGATCGACATGGTAAGGCCTGCCGGCGAGAACGATCGTCATTCTACCTTCTTTCCTGCTCTGCGCGAGGATCTCTTCCGCTCTTGTTTTCAGCTTGTCGAGGTATTCGTTCTGCGCTTTGACCGCTGCTTTTACCGCTTTTTTGATCGTGGCAGAAGGAACGCCGAGAGTTTTGAGATATGCCGCGCACGACTTTTCGAGCAAGTCGCTGTCGTTGAAGGTGATTACCGGTGAATCAATGCGGATCCCGTATTTTTCGTCAGTCTCTATCGAGTTTATAAGAACATCGGAATAACCCGCTACTATCGGGCAGTTGTAGCTGTCAGCAGCGCGTTCGTCCTCTTTTCTCTCGTAGATGACGTAAGGATAGAAGATCCGGTCGACCTTCTTTGCGACAAGGTCCATGATGTGACCGTGCATAAGTTTTGCCGGGAAGCAGACGTTGTCGGCCATGATCGATTTGATGCCGCTTTCGTAAAGTCTGCTCGACGAAGCGCACGAAAGGACCGGAAGGATTCCGCACTCGTTGAAAAGGGCGTGCCAGAACGGGTAATCCTCGTAAATTCCGAGACCGCGCGGGATCCCGAGACGCATTTTTGCACTTTCAGCCGGAATATTTCTGCGGTTGAGGAGCATAATATATTTTTCGGCATGCATGTCGATGCCTTTTTTCTCGTTTTCGCTCTTGTTGGAATAGTGCTTTTCGCAGTTGTTGCCGGAGTAGAAACGCCTGTCGCCGCCGAATTTGAAGACTTTGACTGTACAGTGGTTCTCGCATCCGGGGCAGACTTCGACTTCGGAAGAGTATTCCTTCGATTCGATGAATTTCGAGAGCGGAATAGTTTCAACGCTGTTTTGGAACCGGGCTTTCGCGTAAAGCGCCGCGCCGTAGGCACCCATAAGTTCCGGAATATCGGAAAATCCGATTTTTTTGCCGGTGAGTTTTTCAAGAACGCGGACAATTGAAAGGTTTTTGAAAGTTCCGCCCTGAACGACGATGTTGTCTCCGAGCTCTTTTACATCTTTCAGTTTGAGCACTTTGAAAAGGCAGTTCTTGATTACTGAATATGAAAAACCTGCAGCGATATCAGGTACTTTCGCGCCTTCGCCGAGGGACTGCTTTACTTTTGAGTTCATGAAAACTGTGCAGCGTGTTCCGAGGTCACACGGATTTTCGGCAAGACACGAAATAGCCGCGAACTGTGCAACCGGATAGTTCAGCATATTCGCGAAATTCTCGATAAAAGAGCCGCATCCCGAAGAACACGCCTCATTGATCTCGATCCTTTTTATCGAACCGTTTTCGACAAAGATCGCCTTCATGTCCTGGCCGCCGATATCGAGAATGAAGGAAACATCGGGGAGTATCTGCTTTGCCGCGGTGAAGTGCGCGATAGTCTCGACTATGCCGAGATCCATCCCGAACGCGGTTTTAAGCAGGTTTTCGCCGTATCCTGTCGCCGCGCTTCCAACGATCTCTATCTCGGTATCATGCCAGAGAGCAGTCTGCTTCAAAGTTTCGAGCGCGCTTACAAAAGCGTTGAAACTGTCACCGCAGTTGTTGCGGTAGTCGTGGAAGATCATCTTTCCATCTTCGTCGAGAAGAACGGTTTTTGTTGTTGTTGAGCCCGAATCTACGCCGAGGAAGCAGCGCACTTTGGCCGAGCGCGGCATTTCGCACATTCCGGCGAAATGAGTCTGGTTGGCTTCCTTCCAGCTTTTGAGCTCTTCTTCGCTTTCAAAAAGTCTCGGAAGAGTAGCACCGGTGACAGTAGCCGTAAATGCGTCTGAAGCGGTTTCTTCAATAATTTCGGAGAGTTTCCTTTCTTTCGGGTTCATCGATGAAGCAAGAAGCGCGCAGCCGCTTGCCGGGACAAGTTTCGCGACATCGGGAATTATGCAGTCTTCTTCCTTGAGGTCGAGCAGTTTGAGGAAACTTTTGTGAAGTTCCGGCAGGAACGCGAAAGGACCGCCGCAGAACCGAGGCTGGCTGCCGCTGCTCCTTGTCATGGGGAAGCTCCGGGTCGATCCACTTCGCCTGCCACTGGGCAGGGAGTTTATTTAGAATCATACGCATGTCAAAACCTCGCATTCAGCCATTTGGCGCTCAGTTCCAGGCTCTTGACCGGGTCCTTGTCGATCCAGTTCTTGTGGCTCTCCAACACCACAGCCTCGACGCCGTTGGCCACGGCGATCTCCTTCAGCCCGTCCAGATTCATGTTCCCGGTGCCGAGCTCCATGCTGTCCGCATTCAAAATAGGCGTCATGGCCGGGCCTTTCTGCCGGCTGCCCCGGTCATTGATGTGCCAGAGCTTCATCCGCCCGCCCAGCTTTTTCATCCAGGCTTTGCCGTCCGCGCCGCCCTCGGTAAACCAGTAACTGTCAAACTCGAAGTTTACGCTGTCGGGATCGGTTTCTGCCAGCAGAATGTCATAAGCACGTAGGCCGGGTTTCACCAGCAGAAGTTCCACATTGTGATTGTGATAAAGAAGGTCGATCCCCTGTTGCTTAATCTTTTCGCCCGCGGTATTGAGACGTTTTGCAAGTTCCCTGACATTGCCCTCGTCACTGTAGTCAAAACGATACATGCCGGTGATGACTACCTTATCTGTCCCATAGCTTTTTGCCTCTTCGATGATGGCCTCCGGTTCCCGTTCGAGAGAGCCGAGATCAGCGTGAAGGCTCACGACCGCAAGGCCGTTCTCCTTCAATAACGCATGCCAGTCCAGATTCCCGCCCTTGCCGGTGGGCATGCCCGCCGCGCGGGTCATGAGACGCACCATCAGAGAACTGGGGTGGATCATGAAGCGATTGAGTTCAAGGCCGTCGTAACCGGCGGCCTTGATTTTTCCTAATGTTTCCAGGGCCTGTGCCTCGTTTGAGGTCACCGTGCCCAGCATGATCTGTTGTACAGCTTTTTTCATACCATCTATCCGTTATTCTTCGGAATTTTGTTGAGCATTTTGTTCAGCTCCCTGAGCTGCTGCT
>CACZFE010000162.1 GCA_902780365.1 uncultured Spirochaetales bacterium | reverse complement strand
ATGCCGATGTCGAGCGTGCCGAAACAATAGTCTGCAAGTATTTCGATATCGACGGAAAGGCGCAGGAAATCAAGGCTTCAGGGCTTGCAGCAGTTGCGATCCAGCATGAAAACGACCACCTTGACGGAGTCCTTTTCATCGACAAAATAAGTTCTTTGAAACGCGGTATCGCGCTGAAAAAAGTCAAAAAATTTCTGGGTGCTGTCAGAGAAAACGGTTCCAAAACCGAAACCGCCCTTTACGGAAAAGAATAAACAGAGGCTCTTTTGAAAAATTTCTACAAAAAATTCATAAGTTTTTCGGCAAAGCACACGTGGTTTATGGTGATACTCCTGCTTGTCGTCATGGCGTGCGAAATGTTCTATCTCAAGCACAATCTCAAAATCGACACTGATTTACGGGCGCTTTTTAAAGGTCAGAACGAGACTGTCATCGAGCTTGAAAAAATGGAAAATATCGTCGGGACCTATTCGACGGTTCTTGTTGTTGCAAAGTCGCCCGACAGAGAGAAAAACATCGAGGCGCTGCGTCAGATAAAGGCGAAAATCGACGGAGACCCCCTTGTCAGATTCATCGAGTTCGACCGCGATGTCGAGTATCTTGAGAAAAACGCCCTCCTTTTCGCGACTGTAGACGAACTTGAAAAGATAAAAAACGAGATCAGCAACCAGATCGCGGAAGCTGTGAAAAGGGAACTTACGCTCGGCGAAAATCAGGAGGAACCTGCTGAAAAAGCTGAAGGATCAAGCGATCTTACTTCAAAAATGGACGAGATCCTGAAAAGGGCCGAGGATTACCGCGTCAAATATAAAATGGACAAGTTCTTCGAGGCCGAAAAGGGAACTTTTGTCGCGATGAAAGTGCGTCCTGCAGGCGGAGAAACCAATGTTTCAGACAGCAAAAAAATAGTTGATCTGCTTGAAAAGGCGATTGCGGAAGTCCAGCCGCAGAAACTTGGCGTCGAAGTTGAGGCCGGCGGGCTTTTCCGTAACAAACTTCGCGAAATGACGGCGATCTACAATGATGTTTTCTCGACTCTGGCGATCTGCATAATTCTTTTGTCGCTCACGATAATATTTTATTTCAGATCTGTCAAAGCGCTTTTCATCGTCTTTTTCCCGCTTTCCGTCGGAGTTCTGAGCGCGATTTCGGCAATGCAGTTCTTTGTCGGCGGATTCAACATAATTTCGGCATTTTCGTTCACGATTCTTTACGGTTTGGGAATCGACTTTTCTATCCATCTTCTCGGGCGTTTCAGCGAACAGACGGAGAAGACCGGCGATACGGAAGAGGCTTTGAAACTTTCTCTGCCGAATACTATCCCTTCGATCTTTTCAGGCGCTATAACGACTGTCGCGGCCTTTTTCTCGCTGATCATGATCGACTTCAAGGGCTTTTCCGACTTCGGTCTGGCGGCTGCTCTCGGCGTTTCGACCTCTTTCCTTGCGATAATGATATTTTTCCCGGCTGTCGTTTTTCTGTTTGACAGAATGGGAAAACTCAGAATAAAAGCGCGTACGACCGATTTTCTTGCTTCGGTTTTTGTCCGTTTTTCAAAGAAGCCGGCTCTTGTTACCGCGCTTTTCCTTGTTATAACGGTGCTTGCGGCGGTTTCGGTCAAGTTCGGCTCGATAGAATACAACTTTGACAATCTGAGTTTCCCGGGGAAATACGCCGACACTATAACCAACCACTATGTCGCGGCTCAGAAAAAAGAAAAAACCGACGTTCTTTCGACCGGTCTTCCGTCATTCATCGTGACAAATTCGGCCGAAGAGACCGAGGACGCGACACGAGTCCTTGCAAAAATGAAAAATGAAAAATCGACTTCGATAGAGTTGAAGGACTTCATTTCGATCTACACTTTCCTTCCCGAGGACCAGGAGGAAAAAATCAGGATCATCAAGAGCATAAAAAGGATGATCGAAAGGAAGATAAACCTTTTCAGCGAGGCTGAAATAGAGAAATTCAACAATGAATTCAAGCCTTTCCTTGAAGTCGATTCTGTTATGGAAAGAGAAAAGCTGCCTGACTGGATCACGGACAAACTTTCTCTTAAAGACGGTAGTTCCGACAGGTTCATAATGGTCGCTCTCGGCGGAAACAAGTCAAATGTCGAAGACGTTATGCGGATAAAGAACGAATTCGGCACGATTCACGGAAATATCAACGATTACAAGTTGTTAGGTTCGTATATGCTTCTCGGTGAAATTGAAAAAGTCATAGATATCCATGTTCCGCTCGCCATAGTTTTCGCATTTTGTTCGGTGTTTATAGTTCTTTTTATTCTCTACCGCTCGTTTATAAACGCTTTCGTAGTTTTTCTGCCTCTTGCGGCAGGCATTCTCTGGATGATCCTCGTGGCGGTATGCTGCGGAATTAAGTTCAATGTTTTCAATATGATAATCATTCCGACGGTTATCGGGACAGGCATAGATTCGGCGATCCATATCTATTACCGCTACCGCTCTTCGGCCGGTTCTATGATCGAAAACCTCAAAAATACCGGCGGTTCGGTTTTCTATTCGTCGCTCACGACGCTTGTCGGTTTCGGCAGTGTCGCTCTTGCCAAACACAAAGGCCTGCAGTCGATCGGAATCATGGCTTCTATCGGAATAGTCATGGTGACTCTGGTCAATCTGGTGTTTTTCCCTGTTATAATCAAGTGGATAGAAGATTTAAGAAAGAAAAAGGCTTAGAACTAATTGCTCTCTTTCGAATATTTGTGGAGCAGTGAAAGTGCTTTTTCAAAAAGGTCGGTCTGAACAAGAAGGCTTATTCTGAACGAGCTTGTGTGGAATCCGGCGATGCGGATGTCGTTCTGCCTGAAAAGCGAGGTTATTTCAAGCAGAATGTCAGGTTTGTCGGTTATGCCGTCACCGATTATCGAAACAGTCGAAAGGTCGTCGAAAACTTCGACGGCGTGGCTGAATTTCTGCTTTATTTCAGCGATGAACGGCTCGATGGAATAATTTTCCTTTTTTTTTTTTTTTAAACTGCCCGTCATGCTGTTCCTGTAGCCGCGGTGGAATGAGATCTGCTTGATGTCGATATGCTTTTCGGCGCAGAACGAGATGACGTTCGCGATAGTCGAAAGATTCTCCGATTCAGGTTCGTAAGTGTGGAAAAGAAGGACGTTTTTTTCATAAGCCACAGCCGTTTTTCTGATTTTTCCCTTGTTCTCGAAGCCTTGTATCACGGTTCCGGGATTTTCCGGTTCGAAAGTGCTTTTGCAGTAGATCGCGATGTTGTGCGCCTTTGCGAATTCAACAGCACGTGAGTGGAGAACTTTCGCTCCCGCTTCCGAAAGTTCCTGCATTTCGGGGTAGGTGAGGGAATCAAGCTTTTCGGCATAAGGAATTATTGCGGGATCGGCATCGTAAACACCGTCTATATCGCTGAAAATCTCGCATTTTTCGGCATCGAGCGCCGCGGCCAGAGCGACTGCCGTTGTGTCGGATCCTCCGCGTCCCAGGGTAGTTATCTCTTTTTTGAAACTTACTCCCTGAAAGCCGCAGACGATAACGGTTTTTCCCTCCGAAAGCGAACTTAAAACTCTGCTCGGACGGATTTCGATTATTCTTGCGTTCGTGTGGTGGTCGTCGGTAATGATCCCGGCCTGAGAACCAGTAAGTGAGATCGAAGGGATCCCCTTTGATTCAAGAGCCATCGCGACTATCGCGGCGCTCGCACGTTCACCTGTCGTGAGCAGCATGTCTATTTCACGCGGATTGCCGTTAGGAGCGAACTCTTTTGCCTCTTTGAGAAGTGCTTCGGTTGTTTTGCCCTGGGCAGAGACTACGACAACAGTCTGGTATCCTGCATTTACGCGGCTTGAAATGATGTCGAGGACTTTTTTTATGCACTCGCTGTTTTTGAGCGAGGAACCGCCGAATTTCAGCACGATGATTTTGCTGCTTGTCATCTTATCCGCACCTCTTTTGAATAAACGAGTTCGTTTTTGTCGTTGAAAATCATGAAATCGTAGATCCCGCCGCTGATGTGCGTGATCCTTGTGGCCAGATTGTAGTAGCACATCTCTTCGGACGAGGAGTAACGGAAAGCCTCCTGATACGAGATGAAGCGGTCTCCGGCTTCGAGATAGAAGTAGTTGTATTTGTTTTCGTAGGAGAAGTTTCCTTCGCGGTCCATGATAGACCTGAACATCGTAACTTTCTTCAGTATTTTCAACGTCTTCTGCAGCCATGCACTCACTTTGCGATATGTCTGACGGATAGACGAGCGGTGTTTTGTAGCTTTCCGCTCCGCCGCATGACACAACAGCCGATGATATCAACGCGACAGCCGCGAAAAAGAGTGTTTTTAACTTCATTTTTACCTCCGGAACGAAACCGCGCTATTTTATTTAAGGCTTTTGCGATGTAAAGTTTATGGAGGTAACAACATAAAATTGTCGGAGCGCAGACCTGTTGTTGCAACTCCGGCGGACAAATACGACAAGTTTTGTTGGATAACATATTGATTTTATTGATATTATTCTTGATTTTTTCAACAAATAAAAAATGCATTGATAAAAAAACTGTTTTTCATCTTTTTTCAACAAAAACAAATAGTTACGTAAATAAATAAAAAAACTGCTTTGTCGCTCGACATTTTATGATATAATCTTTCTGGTTTTTTACACAGATTAGTTTTGGGAGGCATAAATGCACAATTTTCTCAGATTCTTAGTAGTTTTTTTAATGATTTCAGTCTTGTTTTCCTGCTCTTCGTCAAAAAATCCAGAAAACGATTCCGACATTGTTCCAGATTCCGATGATTCCGAAACCATTGTCAATGACGATACAGATTCAGAGGAAGACTCGGATTTTATTGATGATTCAGATGAAAACTCGGATCGGGATGCAGACACTGATTCAGGTCTACCTGACAAAGATTATGATTTCGAAATGAGTGACGATCCATGTTTCGAAGCTTACGGCGATGCTGGTTATAATGTTGCTTATTATTATTACGGCGATGATCCGACACCGGCAAAAGACCCTGAAAATGTCAAAGCTCTTTGGTCCAAAAAGTGTGGTGTTTCAAAATGTTATGAGTGTGAGCCCAAACCTTTTGATTTATGTGCAGAAAATTATCTGTTTGAACCGCAAATCGTTGATGATTCAAAAAATTATGCAAGTCAAAAAGCAACAACAGCAGGAAAATTCCAATGTGATGCGTTGCTTACTCCAGGATTCTGGCAAACATCTGATTTAATACCTGCAATGATGTTTAATGAATTTGAAGGTAAAGTATTATTCTTATTGGATCACACAAAACTTTCATGGCAAGCAGGTGGTGCTTATATATACGATTTAAACACGCGCAAAGTTGAAAGATTAGGCAGGGGTTATGTGGACGGTTGGCAAAATGAACGATACTATTTCATTTCAACTTTTGATTACAGAATAGATAGTATCAATGAAAATAGCATATATTATGGCGAAACAAACCGGCATCTGCTGTATTATGACAAGGAAACTAACACTTATGGTACCGCTTTGAAATTTTCAGAAACACCGACAGGAAATGTGGATGTAAGAGCAAGTGAAAAATATGTCTTTATGACCGCATATTTTGCCGAGAATACTAGTGATGTACGGATTTTATATACCAAGATTGGTGAATGGGACAAATGGAAAGAGTTGACTTATAAGAAGGAAACTCTTTACGGAAACAGCAGGAGAGCAGGCTATCCGTCAATGATGGGAAGCCTGGTCTCCTATTTTGATTATGACATACAAGTTCAGGTCTGTGATTTGGATATCGGAGATTCCAGCTGTTTCCAGGTTTCAAGAGCAGATGAATACGGCAGATACCCGATTTTCAAGGATAAAAACACTGTAGTTTATGCCGCTGAAGACTTAAAATCACATAAAGACTCTTTGGTTATCGCAGATATTTCAGATAAAAAAAATATAAAATACAAAACTATTTACGAATGGTCGGATCTGACAGCTATACAAGCCGCTGATTTTGAAGGCGACGATCTGCCCGGTGACGGTCGTTCCGATGTGGGAGCCGAGAATGATGCCGATGGATTGCTTCAGCGTCAGCAGACCTGCGTTGACGAAGCCGACGACCATGACGGTGGTC
>CACZFE010000161.1 GCA_902780365.1 uncultured Spirochaetales bacterium | reverse complement strand
TGGAAGGCTCGCTTGACATGATCATCGACCCGCTCATCCACTATCAGAACGCACTTCTTCTCGGCCAGAGCGTCGAAGAGTTCTCCGGCAGCGACGAAGACGAATAAATCTGTTTTTTTGTTTGACCAAAAAAAATCAGAATGTAAAATCACTCGCTTTTGAAGTTCATTCACTGTCTGAGTTTTTTAATAATTTTTAAAAGAGGAGAAAATCATGGCAAAGTATCGTATCGCTTGGTTGCCGGGTGACGGCGTTGGAAAAGAGGTTATGGAAGCTGCAAAGATCGTTTTCGACGGTCTTAAACTTGATGCTGAATACATTCACGGCGATATCGGCTGGGAATTCTGGTGCAAAGAGGGCGATCCGCTTCCCAAAAGAACGACTGATATGATGAAGACGACTGATGCCGCTCTTTTCGGCGCAATCACGTCAAAACCGCAGAAAGAGGCTAAGAACGAGCTTATTCCCGAGCTTCGCGACAAAGGTCTCACATATTTTTCTCCGATAGTCAGACTCCGCCAGGAATTCGACCTTTACTGCAACGAAAGACCGAACATCGCTATTCCGGGCAACCCGCTCAACCTCAACGGAAAGGAAGATATCAACATCACGGTTTTCAGAGAGAACACAGAAGGCAGCTATGCCGGTGTTGAATATGGTCCTGTAAGCGACGAGCTCAAGGCAGCTCTTGCAAAGGATTCGCCGAAGATGAAATTCTTCATGGATACTCCGGGAGAAGATCTTGCGATCTCGACAAGAATCATCACGAGAAAGGGTGCTGAGAGGATCATCCGCGCAGCATTCGAGCACGCAAGAAAGTTCGGAAAGAAGAAAGTCACACTCGTTGAAAAACCGAACGTTCTCAGAAAGACCGGCGGACTTATGGTCGAAGTTTTCGAGAAGATCGCTGCTGAATATCCTGAGATCACCGCATGGTTCGACAACGTTGACGCAATCGGAATGTGGCTTGTAAAATGCCCCGAAAAATACGAAGTCCTCGTTGCTGAAAACCTTTTCGGCGACATCATCAGCGACCTCTGCAGCCAGCTTGTCGGCGGCCTCGGCTTCGCTCACAGCGGCAACATCGGTTCGAACTACGCTGTTTTCGAGCCTGTTCACGGCAGCGCGCCGAAATACACTGGCATGTACAAAGTCAACCCGATGGCTACGATCCTTGCAGGAAAAATGCTCTGCACATACTTGGGCGAACACGAGATGGCGGCAAGGATCCAGAAAGGAGTCGAGCTTACAGTCAAAGAGCGCAAAGTTGTAACCTACGACCTTGGCGGAACGGCAAAAACGCTCGAAGTTGCTGAAGAAATCCTTAAAAACGCACTTAAGTAGAATCATTTTTCAACAAAAAATCATGTCCGAAAAATCGCTTTATCTTACCAAGATCCAGCTTCGCGAGGAGCTGAAAAGATGTCTCAACTGCAAAACCCAGCCCTGCATGACTGCATGCCCGGTAAGCTGCAATCCGCGCGAGTTCATCCAGTATTCAAAGGCTGAGGAGTGGGACGAGGCAGTGGCGGCGATCACGCGTGTCAACCCGATGGGTCAGACCTGCGGCCTCATCTGTCCCGACAAATTCTGCATGAAAGCCTGCACACGCTCGGGAATCGACTTTCCGGTCAACATTCCGAGAGTTCAGGCGACGATCCTGCACAATTTCAGGGTCGATCATCCCGAAAAAGTCTCGCTTCCGCACAACGGGCACACTGTTGCCATCGTCGGAGCAGGGCCTGCCGGGCTTGCGGCGACTGCGCTTCTTGTCAAAAACGGTTTCAAAGTTACGATCTATGAAGGTCGTCACGAAATCGGCGGCGCACTCTGCATGATCCCCGAAAACAGGCTACCCCACGAAGTAATAGAGCGCGACTACGAGTTTATCAGCAACAACGATTTGGTTACGCTGAAACTCAACGCGAAGGTAAGCCACACAGTCGAGCTTCTCAACCGTTTCGACGCCGTGATCGTCTCAACAGGCGAGCCCAACTGCCTTGAACTCAAGATCCCGGGAGAAGAACTCAGCGTTTCATACACCGATTTCCTTTACCATCCGGAAGATTTCCAGACGAACGGCCATGTCGCGGTCATCGGAGGCGGAAACGTCGCGGCAGACTGCGCTGCAACAGCAATGAGAAACGGTGCGGCATCGGTCGAAATGTTCGTCAGACGCCGCATTTCGGACATGCGCATATCGAAAGCGGAATACCTTGACCTCGTCAACCACAAAATCGATCTCTGCGGCATGACAAGCCCCGAAAAAATAGAAAAAATCGGGAACAAACTCTGCCTCACCGTCCGACGCAACTTCTTTGACGGCGAAAAATGGGTCCCGCTTGAAAATTCGTCAGTTTCACTTCCTTACTTCGATCTCATCATCCGCGCAGTCGGAAGCCGTTCCGACACGAAGAGCGACGACAACGCGAAACTCGTTTATGCCGGTGACTGCAAAACCGGCGGTTCCACGATCGTCGAAGCCATTTCATCAGGCCGCAAGGCAGCTCAGGAGATAATCAGGCTGTTTGAGGAATAACCTGCTTTTTCATCTTGTTTATTCTGAAAAATTCAATATAATCCACTGTTTTTATTCATTTTCATTCTGGAGTCCGATATGAAAAAATCGTTGATTTTTGTGCTTGTCGCAGCACTTTTTCTTTTTGCTGCCTGCGGAAGCAAAAAGAAGACTGAAACAGAGCAGGAATCTGACAATACCGACATTGACAAAGTTGAAAATCAGGAAACTGAGGATGAAGAAAGTTCAGATGCAGAACAACAAACCGGTGACGTTGAACAAAGCGAAGATGCTGAACAAGATACGGATTCTGAACTGAACGACAATGATTCTGAAAATGCCGGCGATTCAGATGCGGAAACGAATGACGTGGATTTTGAAGAATCTCCTGATGAGTTTTGCAATTCTGAAGATGTCCCGAAAATCATCGGTGAAAGCTGTCCTAAACAAGTGAATAAGGAGAATTACTGGCTCGGTGTTTCAGGAGAAAGCTCTGACGAACGGAGGATGATTGTCAATAATGTGAAATATTACACAAATACGCCTTATTTCAGCATGATGGTTATAGGACCATGCGGGAATGAATCCGGAGATTGTTCTATAGAGATTGCCTATGCAACAGATGATTTGATTAAAAGAGACAATGTTATCGGCAAAAAATGGCATCTTAAGTCGGCTGAAATAGTAAAACGCAGTGGGGTAGTCAAAAATTTCTGGCCGGAAACCAAAGCGGCGATTGTAACTGATAAAAACGGCGGTTTGGTTGCTTTGTCGGCTCAGAATGTATACGGGCAGGATATCGGAGAAAAATTTACTGTTAAAGAATTTCCTGAGCTTGATATTGAAATGTATGTTCCTGAAAACTGTGCGACTTACAACATTTATTATACTGATGACGACGGCAATGAAGTCATTGATGTCAGGATGGCTCCACCTTTGAAATTCACCAGAAACTGCAAAAGCGTAATTGTCAGAAACTGGGAATCTGTTGAAATGGACGGCTATATTTATTCCGTCAAAACAAGTGTCGCAGCACACGAAACAGACTCGGATCATAAAATTTTCGATTCGGGAAGCAGATACTATTTCGAGTTCTCGGTTTTTAGCAAAAAAGCGTTTAGTGAAGCTGATCCGGAAGAGGGTTTCGTTGCGGACGAAAACATTCAGACAGTGCCTGAAAACCAGATCAACGATTCCGGTGCCGAATGTGATCCTGAAACTTTTGTAGAACATTGCGAAGACAACATTCGTGTATACTGTCCTCAGAACAAGCAGGTCAAAAAAGATAATTGCGGTGAAAAAGTCTGTATGACAACAGTTTGGCTATACGACATTTATAAAGAGAGAAATCATGCCGGCTGTTATAAACCGTGCAATAACAATTTTTCCGGAGATGCCGCATCATGCAGCGAAACGGCATACGCCACAACAAGCGGATATGTTTTCACTGCAGGAATAGTCCAGCACGAATTCTGTTTGCAAACAAGTAAGGGAAGCCTCTATTTTGAAGGATCAAGTAAAAGTTTTACTGAAGCGTGCAACTCTCCTTGCAAAGACGAATTTTCATGCGTAGGGCTTGCAGACGTGCCTGAGGATCAGGACGAAAGCAATTCCGCGCCATGTGATCCGGAAACTTTTGTTGAGCACTGTTTTTATAATCAGGCTATGTCCTGCAAAGACAACAAGGTCGAAGCACTCGGCTGCAGCGACAACGGATGCCTGACAACAAGAGGGTGGTTTGATGCAGATAAGAAT
>CACZFE010000160.1 GCA_902780365.1 uncultured Spirochaetales bacterium | reverse complement strand
CAACAGGACCGTCTGACAGAACAGCATCACTGTCCTTATCTTTGTTCTCATCCATCAAAGTATCTTTAACTGAAGATGAGAAAACTTCCATTCCGAGGTCGGAATCTTTTACTCTCTTGACCTGAAGAACGAAAACGATCTGGTCTGAAGCGTATCTTGCCGTTCTGTCGATTTCGTTTGAACCGCAGTTTACAGCAACATATTTAAGAACACTCTTTTCCTGCGAGCCAAGAAGAGCAGCCGAAGGTCTGGAGCATTCGTTAGGCGTCGAGTTTGCATCATAAACAAGCGCATCTTCGCCTTTTTCGCTGAAAACAAAAAGACTCGGGTTAGTTACCCATGCAGCATCGTCACTGTCACCGTTGCGAAGATATCCGCCAAGAACAGCAACAATTGTTTCGTCTTCTTCTTTATCATCCATGAGAGCGCTTACAGCCGTAGCAGAAATAAGACCCGTTACTTTAAGGTTTGAATCGTCAACACCGTTTCTTGCTGCGATGTCAAGCGGTTTTGAAGCACCTTTTGTTACGAGCTCTGCAAAATTTGCACCGATAACCGGAGCTTCTTTTCCTTCCGGAGTGTAGTTCGTCGAACCACCGATAACCAGAAGTCTCGGAGTAACAGTCTTTACACCGTTTTCATCGACATTAACTATCGAAACATCCGCAACAGCGTGGTTGCAGCGGCCTTCATTCAAATCAGCAAATTTTTCGACATATACGCCGTTATCTCCGGAAGCAATTTTATAAACAGCTTTCGAAGCACCGGACGAAGAGCATCCGCCGACAAGATAAACACTTCCGTCAATCGTGATCGCTTTAGCTTTTGTCATCGCTGCAGCACCAAGAGCAAGAAGTTCATATTTATCAGATTCAGGGTCATAAACCCAGACAGAATCATTGAGAGAATCGTCTTCGGTCATTCCGAGACCTACAATAACCTTACCCTTTTCGGTCCCGTCATCAAGGAACGCAACAATATGATCATAAAGTTTTGCCGGAAGTTTTTTAACATCTTTTCTTTTGAGCTCTCTCATGTTGAAAATAGCCGCATTCTGAAGGATATCTTCGTCCTGAAAGCTGTAACCGCCGGCCATATAGATGCTGCCATCTTTGAGAGCGACTGCCGCCGAACCTTTCGATCCGTCTGTCTCGAAGTATGTTTCGAGTGAATTTTCATCGGATCTCTGTCTGTCGGAAACAACTCTTACGAAATCGCCGACTGCAGCAAGGAAAATATCGACATCGTAATTGTTTTTATCATCGTAATAAACACCGTCGATACCTCCGGTAAGTTTCAACTTTTCGTTTTTGTTGGTAACTTCAACGAAGAAGCGGTAGTAAGTTCCTTTTTTGAGCGATCTGATGAACTCTTCTTTGCCGCCGATGTTGTTCGTAACTTTTATAAGTTTACGGTCAGCATAAACGTAATCGTCTTTGATTTCCGATTTTGAATAAATCGAAAGAAGAACCTGGTCACTTTCATTTATGCAATAGGTATAATCGTTACCGTCGCTGTCCTCTTCATCTTCGCTGTAGTCCTGGCAGACACTATCGTAATCGATAGGAAGCTTAAGCGTGATTTTGAAATCACCGGTATTGCCGGAATCGCACGCAACGAACAAAAATGCCAATGCGAATGCCAGAGAGAGAAAAAGCAATCTCTTCATAAAACCCTCCAATCTATCCTGTTATTTGTTGTCCCATTCAATAACTTTGCCTTCAGGTTCACTTGTTCTTGTTCCGTAGTAGATACCTACCGCGGCACCAGCAATAACCACAACAGCTATTGTTGCGATGAACCAAGTCTGTTTGTAAAAAGGAGTAGACTGGGTCTCAGCCATTGATTCCTCTTTGTCATCATTGGCGTTGTCTTTGACGTTGCCTTCGAAGTAGAAGTTGTCACCGACTTTAAGGTTGACACCGGACTGCTGTTCCTGCTGAGCGGCTTCCTGAGCTTCCTGAGCCTCCTGGGAATAAGCCGGAACAACGAAACATACGATCAAAACCATAACAAGCAATTTTGAAAAAAACTTCATGTCGCTAACCCTATAAAAAATTGTCCAATTAAGCACCTAAAAACAATCAGCGGCGGTATTTACCAAATTTTACACCGCCAGTCAAACTTTTTTTGCAATTAAAAAAAACGCACTTCAAAAGATGTTTTTCCGAGTCGCTATTCATCTTCAAACTTGCTGAGTAAATATATATTCGAAAGGTCTGACATCCGTCCTAATCTTCATCCTGACTGCGGATATATCTTGAAATTTTGCGGCGGCGGTGGAAATGTTTCTTCTGCTTGTTGGCAGCATAGCCGAGCTCTATTTTGCCGGCACCGACTTCACGCAGGGCGATGATCGGCGGCTTGTTGCCTTTCGTGTTGGCGATAAGAGGCTCCGCTCCGTCAAGAAGCTGGCGCGTTCTTTTTGCCGCAAGGATTATGAGTTCCATTCTGTTCGGAACTTTTTCGAGACAATCTTCAACTGTTACTCTTGCCATAGAAATCTCCATTAAACAAAAAAACCGCGAAAGTATAGTGATATTTTTCTGAAAATCAATTTTTCGGAATATTTACGCAAAATAGCTCTTTGCGATTTCGACTCTTTCAGCCTTGTCGGTCATGACGATCCTGCCGACAACGTATCTGTCTGAGTTTTCAAGCAGCGCAGGGACCTGTTCTTTCGGCACGATCAGCATGAAACCGGTTCCGCAGTTGAAAGTCGTGAACATCTCGCGCTCGCTGAGATCAGCGCATTTTTTGAGCCATTTGAAAACCGGAAGCACTTTGAAATCGCCGTCGATAAGAGCGCCGAGACCTTCCGGAATGACTCTCGGGATATTTTCGTAAAATCCGCCGCCAGTGATGTGGACCATTCCGTGGATATCGAATTTCTTAATTAAATCAAGAACTTCTTTGACGTAGATCCTTGTCGGTTTAAGGAATTCCTCGGCAACCGTGCAGCCAAGTTCTTCGATTTTATCGTTGACTTTGAGCCCCATTTTTTCAAGGACTATTTTTCTGACGAGCGAGTATCCGTTCGAATGGACACCAGTAGAGGGGATTCCGACGATCACGTCGCCTTCCTTTATTTTCGAGCCGTCGATTATCCTGCTTTTGTCGACAACACCTACGTTGAAACCTGCGAGATCGTATTCGCCTTCCGCATAAAATCCCGGCATTTCGGCAGTTTCGCCGCCTACAAGAGCGCATCCTGCCTGACGGCAGCCTTCCGCGATGCCCGAAACAACTTTAGCGCCGGTATCGCTGTCAAGTTTGCCTGTCGCAAAGTAGTCGAGGAAGAAAAGCGGCTCGGCTCCGCCGACAATGACATCGTTGACACACATCGCGACGAGGTCGATGCCGATCGTGTCGTGCTTGTTTGCAAGAAAAGCGAATTTGAGTTTCGTTCCGACACCGTCGGTTCCGCTGACTAAAACAGGCTCCTTGATTCCTTCGGGAATCGAAACGAGCGACGAGAAACCGCCTATTCCGGCGAGAACTTCGGGACGCATCGTGTTTTTGACGAGAGGTTTGATTTTGTCGACCATTGCCGCGCCTTCGACGATGTCAACTCCGGCGTTTTTGTAATTGATTTCGGACATTTTTTTCTCCACAAATAAAAAATCCGCGAAAATATAATCAGGCGCTATGTTTTTGCAAACTTTTTGGCGGAAACGCCTTGTTCTCAGAATGTTTCGTAGAAATATGTCCTGACTTCCTTCGTGCTTTCCCCATCATACTGTTTTGTGGCGGAAACCAGCCCGCCATCCTCATCATACTCGAAATTCATGCTGTACTCTCCGTTGAGCCTTTCCTTCAGAAGGTTTCCGTTTTCGTCGTATTCGTAAGTCGTAACTCTGTTGACGAGTTTATCCCAGATTTTCTTTATTACGTTTGTGTCACCGTAATATTCGTAAACAGAATTGTTTTTTCTGACCACTCTCCCTTTTGGATCGTATTCCGCCGAATAGCTGACTTTCATGGAGCTTGCATCGGGGGCTTCATTGTTCCAGCTGGAACCCGAACGCGTTTCGACAAGCCTGTCATTATCATCATAGGAATAAATTTCTATTTTCTTCTGTGAAGTTGTTACAAGCGCTTCAGGGTCGTCAAAATCCCTGGATTTCTCATATTGTCTCATCTTCGCCACTTTTCCTGTCGGAGTATACTCATAGTAAGTCTCTTCTATTATCCATACTTTTTTCGACATAGGACCGAGGTTTTCGTCAAAGTAGATGACAGACTCAGTTTCCTCATGTTCGCGGCTCATCCTGGTCACACGGCCGAGTTCGTCGTGTTC
>CACZFE010000159.1 GCA_902780365.1 uncultured Spirochaetales bacterium | reverse complement strand
AGAACGGTGTTTCCGAAAGTCACCTGCCCGTCGCCTGCGATGATTACCGAAGACTTGTCCCTGACACAGATAATGGTTGTTCCTTCAAACATATAAACCTCCGAATTTGTTAATGATTTCTTTCACATTCATCATCAGGCTCGACATGGACTATGACATCGATGACATCGTGGTTCTTGAAAAGTTCGTCTTCGACTTTGTGCCCTATCGCGTGACCTTCGCGGACTGTTATATCCGGATCGACCTGAATGTGAAGATCGACCTGGATCCCGCTTCCGTATTTTCTTGTTCTGCACTTGTGAATGCTTTTTACCCCTTCGACGCTCTTTGCCGCGCACTCGATAGCCTCGCACTCGTGTTTTTCGGCGCCGGCATCGGTGAGTTCAAGGACCGAAGACCATGAAATTTTGAATGCAGTCCAGACGATAAAAAGCGAAACCACAATCGCGCCGATGTTGTCAATATAAGGATAAGCAGGGAATTTCATTGAGATTATTACCGCAAGAGCAGCCGGGACCGAGCTTATAGCGTCGCTTCTGTGATGCCATGCGTTTGCAACTACAGCCAACGATTTCAGCTTTTTTCCCGAGCGGTAAGTGTATTGATAAAGAATTTCTTTTACGAGAATTGAAACTATTGCGGCGGCGAATGCGATCCATGACGGAGCCTCGTCAGGGTCATTGAAAGTAACGACGGCGTTATGCCCGATCCCGTAAGCGACGAAGAAAAGCGCGAGTCCGATGATAACCGTGATAAAAGTCTCTATTCTTTTGTGGCCGTGCGGATGGCTTTCATCAGGCGGTGCACTCCAGAAAGAGGAACCTACGATCACGGCGATATCAGTCACCGAATCGCTCAAGCTGTGGATACCGTCAGCGATAACTGTCTGGCTGTTGCCGAAATATCCCGCAACGATCTTGAAAACAGTCAGAAAAAAGTTGGCTAAAAGTCCCACAGCAGTGACGATTTTTATCTTTTTTTCGGTTTAACAGTCGTTTGCCGTCATATTTTCTCGCAGTAATAAACAAAAATCTTCTGCTGCCCTTCTTTCAAAGTCCCTTTGCAGTAAACAGCGCTTTCTTTTGAAGAAAAGTTCAGTGAATACATGGTGTTGCCGTGGCTGGCAAGTTCAAACACACCGCCAGTCACCTTGTTTTTCGCAACTTCAAAAGGCTCTTTGACAACCGCCTTCCCCTCTTCAACCGAACAGTCGAGAAGAATAGGAACTTTAAGGATATTTTTGGATTTTTCCTCTTTTTGCATCTCTTTTTTTTCTTCTTCCGCGGTGTCGTTTTCAGGGAAAAGCGCCAAATCGCGCTTCAAAATCCCGAGACCGAATTCTTTTGCGTCATCAAAATTTTCAATATCGTTTTCTTCTGCATAATCGCTGACAACACTCGCGCAGTAAAGGATCGCGCCGAATAGAACAAGCGAGAAAACGATCCAGAGAAAGTGTTTGCGCCTTACAGACAAATAATTGTTATTATTATTGTTTTCCTGCATTTTCACCTGACAAGCGAATTACTGTGCGGAATCCTGCTGCGAAATAAACTCTTTTATAATTTCTCTGTCTTCGTCACTCAGATCGATGAATTTTATCCCCATTCCGGGAATTGATGAATCAGTTTCGGTAAAAATCGAGTATTTGTCATCACTTCTCGCGACAACACCTTTCACTTTGATTTCCTTGTCGAATCCAGGCAGAGTGAACGCAAGGTTGAAAACCTGACCGGGCTCCCAGAGCAACGAAGACTTTACAAAAATTCCGCCCTCACTGAGGTTTGCAGTATCGAATTTGATGCTGATGTCATCGGAATCTTCAGAAAGAGATATTTTGAGCGAGATCGGCGCTCTGCCGAAAACTCTTTGCTTCTTTTCCATGAAAACCTCTAATGAACGGGCTTATTGTGCGAATCGACAAAAATCACTTTCGGTTCGGGAACATTCTCGCCTTCCGTCACATATCTGTGCGAAGCGATGATCACCAGATCGTTCTTTTTTACAAGATGAGCCGCCGCTCCGTTGATGCAGATGCATCCTGAGCCTGCCTCGCCTTCGATGACGTAAGTCTCAAGCCTTGCCCCGTTCGTGACATCCCAGATGTCGACAAATTCAAACGGCTGCAAGTCCGCATGACGCATCAGCTCCTTATCGATCGTAATACTTCCCTGATAGTTTATATCGGCTCCGGTAACGACCGCGCGATGAATTTTCGATTTCAAAAACTTGCCGAACATTGCATCCTCAAACATACACAGCAAAAAACGGCTGTATATATAGTAATTCAATTAAAGTTGTCAATCCGATTTTCTGTTTTTTATTTTAATTTTAAATATAATATTCTGTTTTTTGTAAATCGAAGAGGTTTAAAATGACAAAAATCATGCCGTTTTCCACCGTTTTCAGCATTAAATTTTCATTTTTTCTTCTCTTTTTAGCGGCGATTTTTCTTTTTTCAGGCTGCGGCGGCAGCAGCACAAAAATAGAACCTGTTTCCAATACCGATGAAGATTCGACCGATGCCGACTTCGACGGGGTTGATTATGATTACGATTATGATGACTATGAAACGGAAGATGAGGAAGATTTGGACAGTGATGACACCGACGACAGCGAAACTTCAACAGAAGAAAAACCCGCTCGGCAACCTACACGCGAAGAGTGTATTAACGCCGGAGGAACATGGGATGAAGAAGAGAGCAGACATTGTTACAGAGACAAAGACTGCGACGAAAAACCGGAAAACGCCAAATGGAGCGGCTGGTATAATGATACATACCGGCAGTATTACGAAAACGGTGAATGGAGCGAACCTCCTGTAACAGAATACAACGACGACAAACAATTCGATGAATGTGATTTCGTTTGCCGGAAAAATTATTCATGGGACGGAACGGAATGCAAAGATCTGTGCGATCCCGATCCCTGCGCTGCAGTTGAGCATTCAGACGGCACTTGCATCACTACTCCGGGTATTTACTCCTGCGGCTGCGCCGACGGATACAGATGGAATGACGGAGAGTGCGTAGAAATCACTTCAGAACTGAGTTTGGGCAACATCTGCACCTGCCAGTCGGAATGTTATAAAGATTTTTTTGAAACTCGTGTTGAGTGCATGGCCGAAGGAAAGGAACTTTTCGGGCAGGACGCCGTCTATGCCGCTGCAGGACGCTGCATACGAAAGAAATATTCGGTCAAAGAAACCGGCATCGAAAATGAAAATATTATGCTTGACAACAATTTGAAACTTGAATGGCAGCAGACCGTTTCAGGAGAAGAATACGATTGGGAAACTGCCGTAAATTATTGTAAAAACCTTGAATACGGAGGATATACCGACTGGAGGACTCCGACCCCTAAAGAACTTTTAAGCACTCTTGAAGCAGGACGCTGTGACCCGGAAACCACAGACTTCTATTTCAAAGACAGCGGACTTTTCTTAACCTCAAAACTTTACGCAGGCAATTCAAACCTCGTCTGGTTAATCGAAAACAGCTTCGGCAACATGTCATATTTTTCGCGTAACCTCGCTATCATCAGCGTCCGCTGCGTCAGAGGCAAAACGATTCCGGAAGACACTTTTACGGTCTCGGTTGTAAACGGTGACGAGATCGTGACAGATGCAGCCACAGGTCTCATCTGGCAAAAAGGAGATCTCTCCGCTAAAAGATGGAAAGAAGCTCTCGAATACTGCGAGAGTCTTAATTATGCAGGATATTCCGACTGGAGACTTCCCAACATAAACGAACTTGCTTCCCTTGCAAATTATGACAAATACTCTCCTGCTTCCGATTTCCCCGGTATATCTCAGGAAAATTACTGGTCATCCACAACTGATATTCCCTTTTTGGGCTCGGCATTGAATATATTTTTCCATACGGGCGAAATTGATTATGCATCCAAAGACACATTCTATTATGTCAAATGCGTCAGATAGGAGGAAAGATGAAAAAAATTTTTATTCTCATTTTCGTTTTTCTCTTTTTGTCATGCAGTAACGGAGGAAAACGCACGGTAGACAACGATTCATCTGCCGAAAATACTGACACCGATGACATCGAGAATATTGATGCCGATGATATCGGATTTTCTGACGAAAACGATACGGAAACTGTCGATGAAGATATTGAAAACACCGAAAGATGCTATACCTGGACGGATGATGATCCCGAAAATACAGACGATGAATATCCGAAAAATGACGATAATGAATATGAACCTCTTCAAGGAATATGCCTCGAAGAACCTTGCAAAAATGTTGAAAACGCGACAGGCAAGTGCCTTACGAAAGGTGAAAACGGCGACTATGTCTGCGTCTGCAAAGAAAATCATGTCTGGTTTCCCGATAAAAAAAGCT
>CACZFE010000158.1 GCA_902780365.1 uncultured Spirochaetales bacterium | reverse complement strand
CTCCATTTCCGCGTATAGATCGGTGTAGAGTTTCGCTGCTTCGAAGGCCGATGCGTTTGTCCAGAAGATGACTCCGACATTTATCGCTTTTAAAAACTGAGTCTGCGCTTCGACGATTTTTTTGCACTTTTCTTCAAGGCTTTCAGTCGAGTCTCCGAGATCCAAATCCTTGAATTCCTTAACAAAACTTCTGCCAAGAACGAAATAGGCGAGCGCGAGTTCCGGGATGTAGACCGCTTCTCTGTGCGGAGTTTCCCTCAAAATCGTCATCCGCCAGTAATCCGCAAGCCGGCGTCCTTCCTCGATTTTGCCTGTCATAATGAGCGATTCGGCGTAACGCAGCGAGATCTCGCGCCTGTTGGATTCGTTAAATTCGCCGTATGCCGGAAAGTTGTCGATGATTTTGCCGCCGGTTTCGGAAATTTTTTCCCAAAATTCAGCATTTCTTGCTGCTTCAAGCCAATTGAGAAGGGCGTCGCGTTTGTCTTCAGGCTTCGTCATCGTCTGGTAAGCCGAGAAAAAATTCTTTTCCGCTTCTTCCCAGTTTTTGAGCTTGATTTCGATCAAACCCGCATTGTAGCGGCATGACGGCGCAAGAGTGTGTTCAGGATTCATTTCCGCGATCCTTGTGTAGATCCGCTCCGCCTCGTCAAGTTTGTTTTCGTCGAAAAGGCGGTTCGCTTCTGCAAAAAGTTTGTCGAAATCCTCGTCAACCCCTTTTGGGACCTCGTAGATCTCGACACTTTTCGGAGTCACGCGGATCCCGTATTCCGATTCAATAGGCACCGGTTTTTCTTTTTTTCCCTCGGTTTTACGCTCCGGCGCAGTTGCGCACGAAACAAAAATCATGCAGGAAACAATTAAAATCGGGAAAAAATGTCTCATGCCGAACCTCCGGATAAAAAAAAGCGGCTCCGAAGAGCCGCCGAGCTACCATGAAAAAAACTTTGAATTATGCTCTGTCCCAGCCGATTCTCATTGCCTGCTCGTTGAGCGGGATGAGTTTGTGGTGTCTTTCCGGAAGGGTGTGCTCGAGAGCTTTGATAACGGTCTCGATCTGAACGACCGGAAGGTGTTTGAGCAGTGCGCCGAGAGCGATCATGTTCATAACTTGGGTGTTTTTGAGCTCGTTTGTAGCGATCTCGATTGCCGGAATTGCAACAACTGTGATGTCGGTGCGTGTCGGTTTTTTCTTGATCGTGGAGCTTTCCCAGACAAGAACGCCGCCGGGTTTTACTTTCGACTCGAATTTTTCAAGCGAAGGCTGGTTGAAAACAACAGCTGCGTCATAAGCCTGAACGATCGGGCTTGCGATAGGTTCGTCGCTGATGTTTACCATGCAGTTTGCCGTGCCGCCTCTCTGTTCCGGACCGTAAGAAGGCATCCAGCTTACTTCTTTGCCGTCTTCAATTGCAGCGTAAGCAAGGTTTTTTCCCATGGAAAGTACGCCCTGGCCGCCGAATCCTGCGAAAATCATTTCAGCTAACATATATTCCTCCCTTATTTGTTCTCTGCGGTTACATCTTTCTTGACACCGAGCGGATAGTACTTGAGCATGTTGTTTTCAACGAAGTCAAGTGTTTTGATCGGTGAAAGTCTCCAGTTCGTCGGGCAGTTGGAAACAACTTCAAGGAAAGTCGTTCCAAGGTTCATAGCCTGGATCTCGAAGCATCTGCGGATCGACTTTTTAGCCTTTCTGACGTTTACCGGATTGTTGAGGCAGACTCTTTCGCAGTAAGCGACGCCCGGAAGCTGGCTTACCATTTCAGCCATTTTCATCGGGTAACCGACATTCTTCGGATCTCTGCCGTAGGGGCTTGTCGTGGTAACCTGGCCTTCAAGTGTGGTCGGAGCCATCTGGCCGCCGGTCATACCGTAAATCGCGTTGTTTACGAAGAAGATCGAGAACTTTTCGCCGCGGTTGCAGGCATGCATCGTCTCTGCAAGACCGATAGCTGCGAGGTCACCGTCGCCCTGATAGGTGAAAACCGGGTGGTTCGGAAGTGTTCTCTTGATACCTGTCGCGACTGCGCAAGCTCTGCCGTGAGCAGCTTCCTGGAAGTCAACGTCCATGTAGTCGTAAGCGAAAACGGAGCAACCGACCGGGCTGACGCCGATGACATCGTTCTGGATACCCATTTCTTCAACAACTTCCATGATGAGTTTGTGAAGAATCGAGTGGAAACAACCCGGGCAGTAGTGCATTCTTGTTTTAAGAAGCGTGTCGGGTCTTTTATAAACAAGTGTATATCCTTCTTTCATTTCATCCCCCTACATTTTAGCTTTGATTTGTTCAAGGATCTCTTCTGCCGTAGCAAGAATACCGCCCGTTCTGCCGTAGAAGTAAACCGGTTTGCGGCCGTTGACGACAAGTTTTACGTCCTCGACCATCTGACCGACGTTCATCTCTACGTCGATGAAGAATTTTACGTTCGGTTTCGCTGCGAATTCGTCAATGACTTTGGTCGGGAAAGGCCACAAAGTAATAGGTCTTACAAGACCGATCTTGAGTCCTTCTTCGCGTGCGATGTCGACTGCCTTCTTGCAGACACGGCTGGAAAGACCGTAAGCGGTGATGATGATCTCTGCATCGTCAGCTTTGTATGTTTCATAGCGGACTTCTTCAGCTTCGATTTTTCTGTATTTTTCCTGAAGTTCGTTGTTTCTTCTTTCCATCGCATCGGACTGGATGTTGAGAGAAGTGATGATGTTTCTCTGTTTTCTGTTGCCTTTGCCGTTGGTTGCCCACGGTTTTTCGTCTCTCATTTCGTCAGCGGTCCTTGCAGGGATCGGCTCCGGAAGAACGACTTTTTCCATCATCTGGCCGATCGCGCCGTCGGAAAGAATGAGGACAGGGCACATCCATTTGTTTGCAAGGTCGAAAGCATTGTATGTGTAGTCAACGACTTCCTGAACTGAGTTCGGAGCGAAAACGATGAGTTTGTAGTCACCGTGACCGCCGCCTTTTACTGACTGGAAATAGTCACCCTGGCTGGGTTGAATGGTTCCGAGGCCGGGGCCGCCGCGCTGAACGTTTGCGATTACGCACGGAATATCTGCGCAGGCGATGTAGGAGATACCTTCCTGCATGAGGGAGAATCCCGGTGAAGATGTCGTTGTCATGATTCTTCCGCCCGCAGCAGCCGCGCCGTAAACCATGTTGATCGACGAAACTTCACTTTCTGCCTGAAGAACTGTGAATTTAGGATACTTGTCATTTGCCGGGTCCTTTGCTTTGCAGAGATACTCGATGACTTCCGTCTGGGGAGTGATGGGGTATCCGAAGTAACCGGTCATTCCGGCTCTGAGAGCAGCTTCAGCAAGCGCCTCGTTGCCTTTCATAAAAGCTATTTTCTTCTCCACGTCCGCCTCCATTATTAGTTAGACTGTTTGTAAACGGTGATCGCGCCGTCAGGACACATTACAGCACAGTTCGCGCAACCGATGCATTTGTCGGGTTCGACGCTCTGAGCGTAATGCAGACCGTAAGAGTTCGTGTCGGCTTCATTGATAGCCAGGCACTTCATTGGACAGTAGTGAACGCACAGACCGCAGCCTTTGCAGGTCTCTACTGAGATTTCAACCAAACCTTTTGCTGCCATTTTTTCCTCCAAAATTGATAAAACTGAAAAGTAACCAATAAAAGACGGGGCAATGTAGCACCATGAAATTTAAAAATCAAGTTTGATCTGTATCTGATAAAAACCTTTTATATTAAAGAGGAAATCACGGGGAATCCAAAAAAAGTTGCGGGGTATTTTTCTGAAATTATTAGAAAAAAACGATTTTTTTGAAAAAAGTCTTGACTTTTAAAATTTTTCGACTATCTTGCCCCTGCTTTAATGCTGTTTGAAACTTGAGCATTTTGCTAGCGTAGCTCAATTGGCAGAGCTCCCGACTTGTAATCGGAAGGTTGCGGGTTCAAGTCCCATCGCTAGCTCCACTTTTCGGAGGGGTTCCCGAGCGGTCAAAGGGATCAGACTGTAAATCTGCCGCCGATGGCTTCGGAGGTTCGAATCCTCCCCCCTCCACCACTTTTGAGCGGGAATAGCTCAGCTGGCTAGAGCATTAGCCTTCCAAGCTAAGGGTCGCGGGTTCGAATCCCGTTTCCCGCTCCATTCTTTTTGGAGTGCCCTCATAGCTCAGACGGTTAGAGTGCATCCTTGGTAAGGATGAGGTCATCGGTTCGATTCCGATTGAGGGCTCCACTGAGGTTTGAGGCAATGATAAAACCTTTGGCGCAATAAAGAATAACCTTTTAAAGGAGGAAAAAATGGCAAAAGCGAAATTTGAAAGAAGCAAACCGCATGTAAACATCGGTACGATAGGTCACGTAGACCACGGCAAAACGACGTTGAC
>CACZFE010000157.1 GCA_902780365.1 uncultured Spirochaetales bacterium | reverse complement strand
ATTTCATCTTGCTTTTCCTTCAGAAATGCCCTCAGTTTATCATTCATGTAAATCGTTCGTTTTGCATTCCGCGTTTTTGGCGGCACAAGTTTGATGATCCCTTCCTGATACTGCATCTGCCGATCAATACAGATTGTGCCCTTTTCAAAATCAACGTGATCCCATTTCAGACCATAGGTTTCATTGATTCGCAGCCCACAGAATTTACCAAGCAGATATGCTGTTTCGCAGCTTTTTCCGCGGAAAAATGCGTTCCCATATTTGCAAAACGCTTCGGTCTCAGCGAAAACGAGCGCGGGAAATTCATGGAAATGCTTTTCAAAAATATGTCAGACCATTGTTTTGAAGTCAGAAGTGAAGCGATCCTTGCTGCGGCACAGATCGCGGAAGATACGGAAAAACTGCTCGGGAACTTCTCAAGACTCTATTTCGATGCCGTCTGGAAAGTCAGAAGCGCGATATTTCAGGCATTCGAGATCCTCATCAGAAGAGGAGTCCTTGACAAAAAGAAAGCTGCCGAAGAAGCTGACAAAATTCTGATAACAAGTAACGGCTATACGACCGAATACGAACTGAAAAAGCACTACAATTCGGTAATCGAACTTATTCAGGAGAAAAAACAATGATATACGCGATTTTCAAATCGGCTTTGGAGACCGGCGGACTTGCGGTCTTCAAATACCTCTCCTCGAGGACTCTGACTGCTTTCGTCACGGCGTTTTTCCTCTCGCTGATTATCGGCAGACCTCTTATCAACGCTCTTTACAGACACGGTTTCCGTTCGTTCGAACGTTCTTACGGCGAAATAAACTCGCAGAAAAAAACCGGGACACCGATGATGGGCGGAATCCTGATTTTCATTACCGGGATCGGCAGTGCCCTGCTCTGGTGCGACCTTGCCAACCCGTTTATCTGGGCACTTCTTGCGAGCGCAGTATGGTTTGCTGTTTTCGGAGCAATCGACGACTACAAGAAGATCAAGGGAAAGGATGCCGACGAAGGGCTTTCGCGCTTTGCGAAATACACGATCCAGATCCTTTTCGGCGTTCTGCTCGCCGTTTTCGTCCTTCTACCCGACATTTCCCCTCTTCCGCCAGATGTAGCGAACGCCTTCCAGTTGCCGTTTTTCAAAGGTTTCATATTCAGCTCAACAGTCCTCACGTTCCTCTGGATAGTCTTTATCATCGTTTACTCGGCGAACGCGGTCAACTTCGCAGACGGAATGGACGGTCTCACGATCGTTCCTTCGGTTTTCGTATTCATCGTTCTCGGTGTTTTCGCATACATCGTCGGCAACAAGATTCAGGCACAGCACCTGCTTTACGAATACATTCCAGGAAGCGGTGAGATCGCCGTTTTCTGCGGTGCAATAGTCGGAGCAGGAATCGGATTTCTCTGGTTCAACTCCCATCCTGCCGAAGTTTTCATGGGCGACATGGGAAGCCTTTTCTTAGGCGGAACAATGGGAACAGCCGCAGAGCGATTTTTGTAATCGAAATCACATCGACTTTCGTGCAGGAAAATATCGGTTTCAAGATGCACCGAAGGATCCTATACCGCGCGCCGCTGCACCATCATTACCAGCACCAGGGAATGGCTGAAGCAAAGATCGTCACAAGGTTCTGGATCATCAGCGCGATCATGGCAGCGCTTGCACTTATAACCATTAAATTCAGGTAGTTATGACAAAAAAGCAGGAAATGTACTTTAACGGTGACGATTGTCGTTTCTGCAACGGGATGTGCTGCCGCTATGTCACGATCGACATCGAGAAGGAACCTCGTTCAGAAGACCGTTTTGACGAAATAATCTGGTGGCTTTTCAACCCGAACATAAAAATTCTGAAAAACGGACACTTCTGGTCGATCCTCGTAATGGGAAAGTGTGACAACCTCAACGAATCAAACAAATGCACGATCTACGAAGCGCGTCCCGATTTATGCCGCGACTATCCGCCTGAAGAGGACGGATGTCACTTCGACAGCATCAAAAGACTCGAAGGAAAAATTTTCAATACTGCAGAAGAACTTCTCGAATATCTCGCTATTGAGCGCAAAAAAGAGTGGGCAAAAAAACGCCTCGAAAATATTAAATTTGAACAGACGAAGGCAAAAAAATGAAATCAGCAGAATCTTTTCTATTTTTCGCTGTTTTAAGCTGTTTTTTCACTGTTTCCGCGAAATGCATCCTATTCATCGACCGTGACGGCGACGGATTCGGCGGCGAAAAAGAGATTTTCGACTACGACTGCTCAGACGAAGATATCCAGACCGGATATTCACGCAAAGGCGGCGACTGCAACGACAACAATCCTAAAGTGCATCCGGAAGCAAGAGAAATATGCAACGGCATTGACGACAACTGCAACGGAGAAGTTGATGAGGGAGAAAATATAGCTGACTGCAGGCCGTTTTATCGCGACAGTGACGGCGACGGATTCGGCATCGGCGACGACAGCAAATGTCTCTGCAAACCTTCAGGGCTTTTCAGCGCCGAAAAAACAGGAGACTGCAACGACAACAATCCGGCGATTTACCCCGGTGCTTACGAATATTTCGACAGACTCGACAACAACTGCAACGGCATAATCGACGAAAATCCAGGAATTCTCCCGCCTCCGCCAAGACCGAAACCGAAAAATCACTAAAAACTACAGATTTTCTTTCTTGAATTCACAGAGTTTGAGAACTTTCTTATACATTGATTCGAAATGATTGAAATTAAGCGACTGATATCCGTCCGAAAGGGCGTTTGTCGGGTTGTAGTGAGTTTCAACGATAAGACCGTCAGCTCCTAAAACGACAGCCGCTTCGGAAACCTGCGGTACATATTTGAAACTGCCTACACTGTGCGACGGGTCAAGAATAACCGGGAGATGTGTCTGCTCTTTAATTATCGGAATAGCCGCAATATTCACAAGGCTTCTGGTGGAATCGTCAAAAGAAGTGATCCCGCGCTCGCACAGAATTATGTTTTCGTTTCCTTCAGCCATGATGTATTCGGCGCTCGACAGGAATTCCTCTATAGTAGCATTTGCCGAACGTTTGAGAAGGATCGGCTTGCTGCTTTTTCCGAGTTCTTTAAGAAGCGCGAAATTCATCATGTTTCTCGCTCCGACCTGAATGATGTCGATATACTGCTCGAAAAGATCTATGTGTCTGACATCGACTATTTCCGAAATAGTCTTCATGTTATATCTGCCTGCAGTCTCGTTAAGAATCTTAACACCGTTTTCTCCAAGCCCCTGGAAAGAATAAGGCGAAGTTCTCATTTTAAATGTGCCGCCGCGAAGAATTTTAACACCAAGACCTGAAAGAAAAGCTGCTATTTTGTCAAGCGAATCAGCGCTTTCAACGCTGCAAGGCCCTGAAATCACTGTAAAATCACTGCCGATATCGATTCCGTCACCCAAATCGACTATGCTCTTCTCACGATAATGCTTCGAAACCATGAAATATGGTTTGGATATATTGATTATCCGCTCGACACCCTTTAAAGATCTGAAACGTCCCATATCCGAAGTCGTAAGATCTCCGGCAACAGGAATAAGCACGTAACTTGAACCTTGCAGAACATAGAACGTCATACCGTTCGCAAGCAAGGTGTCTTTTATATTGTCAATAAATTCCTCTTTCGTCCCTTTTTTTACAACAATGATCATTTTGTAAAACCTGCTATTGATTTCATTTCAGCAATAATATCTTTCACGCAAATGCGTGCTTCCTTCAGTAGTTCAAAGAACCTGCCTTCGTCAAGCGGAACCCTTTCGGCAGTTCCCTGAAGTTCGATTATATTGCCGTTTTCAGAAAAGACAAAATTAAAATCTGTGTCAGCACGCGAATCTTTTTCGTAATCAAGATCCATAACGACCTTGCCGTCGATAACTCCGCCGCTTATCGCCCCGATCCAGTTTTTAAGCGGATTTTCGGGAACGATCCCCTCGTCGGCCAGTTTTCTGCAGGCAATGGCGACCGCAAGCATTCCGCCGTTTACAGAAGCGGTGCGCGTTCCGCCGTCAGCCTCAAGAACATCACAGTCAATAAGCATCGTGATCCCGGGGATCTTCTCCAGATCGACAGCCATTCTGAGCGAACGCCCGATAAGGCGCTGGATTTCAGCGGTTCTTCCTGAAATTTTGCTTCTCTCGCGGGCACTTCTGACATTTGTCGAACCTGGAAGAAGCGAATATTCAGCAGTAAGCCAGCCGCCGCTTTTGACGTGCGGAGGAACTTTCATATCAAGTGAAAGCGCAGTTATGACCTTCGTATTTCCCGAAACCGAAAGAACCGACGAATAAGGATTTTTAAGATAATCTGTTATGAAAGAATGTTCTCTCATGGCTCTCCGAATATAAAAATTACTAATGTTTTTCAGACATTCTGTCAAGAACGACGATCGAAACAATCCCGACGATCATAAGTGCGATGCAGAGAAAAAAATATCCGCCGAATTCAGCAGGAAAAACATTGGCCTGCGAAACGATCTTCTCTTTTCCTCCGACCATTTCAACGATCGCTTCCCCTTTCCACGGCCAGATACTGCGTAGCGAACCAGCCATAAGACCGGTAAGGAATGCGAGCGTAACAGAGTGCCATTTATTGAGAAGCCAGTTGAAAAAGCGCGAAAAACCTACAAGTCCAGCACCGCAGCCGATGCAGAAAACGATAATTACCAGCATACTGTTGAGACTGAACGGATTTTTCACAGCTTCCATGATGTATTCGTATTTTTTGAGGACGAGCAGAATGAAGGCACCGCTTATGCCGGGCAGAATCATCGCGCAGATGCTGAAGACACCGCAAAGGAATATGAACCAGAGACCGTCAGGAGTCTCAACCGGTATAAGTCCGACCAGAAAATATGCGGCAACAGTTCCGGCAAGTATTGAAATTACTTCAGGAATTTTCCATTTTATCGTTTTGCCGACAACATAAATCGAAGCTGCGATAAGACCGTAAAAAAGGCTGTATGTCGGCTCCGGGCACTCGTTGAGCAAAAACTTCATGACATGCGCCAGAGAAACTATGGCGACAGCGACTCCGAAGAAAAGAGCCGCAAGAAAACGCGTATGAAGATGTGCAACAGCCCCTTTGAAATCAAAGGAAAGGAGCTTTTTCACGCACACTGAATCAAAAGACTTGATCGCAGCCAGCAGCTTTTCATAAATTCCGGCAATAAGCGCGATCGTACCGCCCGAAACACCTGGAATAACATTCGCTGCACCCATGCAGAGCCCTTTTATTGCAAGAACTACAGCCTCTTTCCATGAATTTGGTCCAGGAGTAGCCATAAACGCTTCCTTAAAAGTAAGTTTTTCCATTTTACACCTTGATTTTATTAAAAATTTCATAATCAGTGAAATCAAGAGAGACAGGAGTTACCGTCGCGCAGCCGCGCTGGATTTCACAGCAGTCACTCCCTTCTATATCAGCGAACGAGAACTGGTTCCCGCCGATCCAGACATACTCTTTTCCGCGAGGATCGACCCTTTTGACAACATCGCCGCCGTAAAGCCTTTTGCCGAAAGGAGCCCATTTTACAGGCACTTTTTTAGAGACCGCTATTGTTTCGGGAATATTGATGTTGAAAAGCCGCGGCTTGCTGTAGAGCTCCGTTTTTCCTACAACTTTTTCAATTTCAGGCAGAATATCGTCAAAAAAGAAATCGGCACAGATTGCGAAAGTCTCGTTTTTAAATGCCGCAAAATCGGTGATATAAAGCGAAACGGCAAACGAAGTAATACCGTGGTAAAAAGCCTCCATCGCCGCCGAAACGGTTCCGGAATAAGTGAGATCGTCGCCTAAATTTCCTCCTTTGTTGATGCCCGAAACTGCAAAAAGCG
>CACZFE010000156.1 GCA_902780365.1 uncultured Spirochaetales bacterium | reverse complement strand
ATCCTCCGTCAGGACCCCGACATCATCATGGTCGGTGAGATCCGTGATAAAGAGACGGCTGATATCGCGATCAACGCGTCGCTTACCGGTCACCTTGTTTTCTCGACTCTTCACACGAACGACGCTCCGACGGCCTTCACACGACTTATCGATATGGGAATCGAACCTTTCCTCATTTCTTCGACAGTTGTCGGTGTTCTGGCACAGAGGCTTGTGAGAAAGCTCTGTCCGGCATGCAAGGAGGCTTACTATCCGCCGGCTGCGATACTTGAAGAGCTCGGTCTTGACCCGAAGGAATACGCGAACCATCCGTTCTACAAGGCTGTGGGATGTCCTGAATGCGGATATTCGGGCTACAAAGGAAGAAGCGGTATCTTTGAACTTCTCATGATAGACGAAGATATCAGAAGGGCGGTAGTTGCCCGCAAGGATGCAAGCGATATCCGCAAGATCGCGGCTGCGAACGGAATGCTCAACCTTCGCGAAGACGGCGCACTCAAGGCTATAAAGGGAATAACTTCGCCCGAAGAAGTTCTCCTCAGAACGCAGGAGGATAAGTAATGCCGCTTTTTGCCTACAAAATTATCGATGCAAACGGCAAAGAGAAGAAAGGGACTATCGAAAGTCCCAACAGAGCGGCTGTCAAGACAAAATTCCTTTCTGAAGGCTACTACATCACCGAAATCAGTGAAAAGTCGCAGGCTCAGGGTTTCAGTCTCGATTTCTTAAGAAAAATGTTCTCTTTCGGCGCGAAAAAAGTGCCGCTTGACGAAGTCGCTTCGATGACGCGTCTTCTTGCGACGCTGCAGAAAGCGAAGATCCCGCTTGTCGAGGCGATCGATGCGGTCGCGCAGCAGCAGGAAAATCCGGTAATGAAAGATGCCCTCATCATCATCAAGGGCAAGATGAACGAAGGTTACAGTTTTAGTAAAAGTGCGCGTGAATTCCCCAATATTTTCGATGATTTGTTCTGTAATATGATTGCGGCAGGCGAAGAGTCCGGCGCGACTGACAAAGTTCTGATGAGGCTTGCCGGATTCATGGAATCCCAGGTCGATCTCAAAAACAAAGTCAAAAGCGCGATGACATACCCGATAGTCCTTATGATCGTCGCGGTTTTAGTCGTCGGTGTCCTCTTTACGGTCGTAATCCCGAAACTTTCCAAAATGTTCGAGGACGTAAAGATGTCTCTTCCGCTCCAGACCAAGATCCTGCTCTGGCTTTCTGGTTTTATCGGAAGCTGGTGGTGGCTTATCGCGCTTGCGATTTTCGGCGGAGTCGTCGCTTTCAACAAGTATATCAAAACTCCGAAAGGGGAAATCTGGTGGAGCAAAGTCAAGATCAACGCTCCGATTCTCGGCAGAGTCAACAGACAGGTCGCGATCAGCCGTTTCGCGCAGACTCTTTCGACGCTTCTCCACTCGGGCGTTCCGATCCTTAACGCACTCGATATCGTCAAAAAAATCATCGACAACAAAATCCTTGAAAACGCAGTCGGAGTAGCCCGCGAGAACATCAAGGAAGGTGAATCGATAGCTGTTCCGCTCAAAAGAAGCGGCGAATTCCCGCCAATCGTAATACAAATGATCGCGATCGGTGAGCAGAGCGGCGAGCTTGAGGAGATGCTTGAAACTCTCGCTTCTTCATACGAAAAGGAAGTCACATACACGATGGAAAAACTCACTTCGATGCTTGAACCTATGATGATCGTCGCACTAGCCGGCGTCATCGGATTCATCGTTTTCTCGGTCGTCATGCCGATCCTCCAGCTCAACGACGCTGTCGGTTAAAAAGAGTTTTTCAACTGATAAACTCTTGCCTTTTTTCGGTTTTTCCCTAAAATAATGCGTTTTTGATTTTTTGGTAACGGAAATGGACAGAATAAAATCGGTCGCAAAAAACAAAAAGGCTTTCAGGGCCTACGAAATCCTTGATAAATTGGAAGCGGGGATCGTCCTTCAGGGAACTGAAATCAAGTCGATCCGCGACGGCAATGTTTCGTTCAGAGACAGCTTCATTGACATCATAAACGGTGAAATGTGGCTTGTCGGCTTCTACATCGCGCCCTACAATGCAGGGAGCATCTGGAATCACGCTTCAGACAGGCGCAGAAAACTGCTTCTCAACAAGCGCGAGATCAGAAAATGGGACGCCAAAGTGCGCGAAAAGGGCTTCACGGTCGTGCCGATAGAGATCTATTTCAAAAACGGCAGGGCAAAAATGGAGATCGGACTTGCACGCGGAAAGACCTCGTTCGACAGAAAGGACGACCTTAAAGAAAAAGACATTAAGAAAGATAACGAAAGATTTACTGAAAAATACAGATGAACACTCGTGAAACTGGCTCCGAAGCCGAATCGTTCGTGGCTGCATGGCTGGTCGGACAAGGCTGGGAAATTCTTGACAGGAACTTCTTCATGAAAGGCGGAGAACTCGATATCATCGCGAAAAAAGGCGATATTCTCGCTTTCGTTGAGGTGAGAAGCTGGGACCACGCATTCTGGGAGGGCGGCACTCCGCTCGAGACGATACACCCTGCAAAGATAAAACACATAATAAAAACAGCGTTTTACTATATGCAGAGCAGAAAGATCCACATGCAGGATTTCAATATCCGTTTTGATGTGGCAGGACTCATAAAGAAGGAAGACGGCACTTTCGATATCAACTATGTCGAAGCCGCTTTCGACACGACGGGGTATTAGATGGCTGGAACTCTTTTCGTGACTGCGACTCCTATCGGAAACATGGGGGATATCACCTCAAGAGCTGTTTCCGTGCTCGAAAGCTGTGACATCGTTTTGGCTGAAGACAGCCGCGTTTCGGGAAACATGCTGAGCAGACTCGGGATAAAAAAGCCGGTTTTTTCATACCACAAATTCACTGAAAAGAAGTATCTTGAACAGCACATAGAAGAACTCAAAAGCGGAAAAAACATAGCTCTCATCAGCGATGCGGGAACTCCTGCCGTGAGCGATCCGGGAAAATTCCTTGTCAGAGCGGCTCTTGACGAGAACATTCCCGTCGTGCCGGTTCCTGGAGCGAGTGCCGCAATTTCGGCTTTTTCATGCTGCGGCTCTCTTGAAAATTCGTTTGTTTTTGCCGGTTTTCTCCCGTCAAAAGGGGCAGAAAGAGTGGCAGAATGTGAAAAATTTCTCTCTTTCGGGCTTCCGGTCGTTTTTTACGAAGCTCCGACAAGAATAAAGGATCTGCTTGAAATGATTAAAGAAAAGTGCTATCGAATAGTCGTAGGACGTGAGCTTACGAAGCAGTTCGAAGAGATCTTCGTCTACACAGGCGGCGAAATAAAGGAGAAAGGAGAGTTCACGGTCGTTGCCGAGCCTCTGAAAAAGGAGGAAAAAGTTGCAGAAATCGACGAAGATTTGCTCAATTTGATTGCAAAATCGGGAATTTCGGCTAAAACTGCCTGTGAAATTGCTTCACGGGTTTACCCGGAATTGAAAAAAAACGATTTGAAAAGGTTTTTTATGAATAAGTAACCTATTGATTTGATTGGAGATTGTTTTGGAAGTTGTCCGCAGGTTCAAAAACCACTACTTTCTTTACTGCTATTTGCTTTTTCTCTGCATTATCGGTTCATGCAATCTGAAAAATTCGCATCAGGATCCGGAAGAAAGGGAAGGGGTCGAGGATATCGACGAGGATTTTGACGACGATGCCGATGAAATAAGCGCGAACACTGATTCAGTCGAGGCTGAGCCGAGTGAAAACGACGTGACCGACAGTGGAATCGATGAAAAAAACGACATGAACGATGATTTTCAGGAAGTTGACGCCGATATCACGGACGATGACGCCGATGTTTCCGAAACTTTCCCCGATATGACGGGAACTTGGGCAAATCTCACTGTTTTCAAGGGCTCGTCGAAGGTTCCGGTAATCGGTTCGACGCTTCCTGCCTGGGCGATAATGGTCTCAAAAGTCGATATATATTCGCAGGAAGACGCTGTTTTGAATGCTCATACCGAGATGTGCCGTCTGAAGACAGGAGTCGGAACACATTTGATTTCGGCAGTAGTTCCTGACAGTTTCGCCGAAAGTCTCGGCAATGTAGATAAAACTTTCTATCTTTCGTACGGAGAAAACGGCGAAGTCAGATTTTTTCAGGATAAACTCTGGGAAGTCCGTTCCTGCACGCTTGACGACCCTGAAAATGAGCCGCTTCCCTCGGATATAAACGACGAAAGAGTTTTCGATGCAGACGTAACAGGGGTTAACGGTCTTAAAATAATGACAAAAGGGATCTTGAATGCTGAGGCTGAGATCCTTCAGAAAGTCAGCACGATCCTTGACGGCGAGCTTGACGAGAACGGCGAAGTTCACGGCATAGTTACATGGTACGAAGCACAGAGTGTAATGTGGT
>CACZFE010000155.1:5303-9715 GCA_902780365.1 uncultured Spirochaetales bacterium | reverse complement strand
GCCGGAAGTCTCCTCTCCGCATGACGCGAAACCGAAAAGTGCCGCAAGCACTAAAAGAAAAAGAAACATTTTTGTCTTCATATTATCCTCCCGCCAATTAGTTTTTATCTTTGCATACAGAGCTGCGGTTCGAGCTCGAAATCGTGCAGAGAACATCATAAGTTCCGGAATTACATTCGGAACCTTTGTGTTTGTAGCACACATAAGCCTTGGCTTCATACTGGCTGTCGTTGCTCGAAGTCGTAACTTCTATCATATACTTCTTGCTCGTGCCCGATCCGCCGAGTTCGGCACCGTAGTATTTTGACAGAACGTTCGTACTTCCGTCTTCTTTGACATATTTGCGATAGTTGTTGAAGTAATCCTCCTCGCTCGTGGAAACAGTCATAAGCTGTTCCTCGGCCTCAACCCTCTTCGCACGGTTGGTGTAACTTGTGTACAAAGGAATCGCGACTGCCGCCAGAACGCCTATAATCGCTACAACTATCATCAGTTCTATCAAAGTGAAGCCTTTGCTTTTCATAAAATCCTCCGCTCAAAACTTGAAATTATATTTTTTTCCGTAAAAAAATCAATAATTCGGCTACCATGTACATGAAACTCCCGTATACGGCTGTTCTGACGATTTCAGCTCCTTAAAACTCGTCCTTTCCTGAGTTCCCATCAGCGAAGAAACGTAAAGCCAGCAGTGGGTTTCCCCTTTTATCCTGCGCAGTCCGTTGATCCAGTAGGACATGCCGACACCGTTCTTCATTACTATTCCGGTCTTCAGACGCATATCCTCCGTGTTTGACGGAAATCCGTAGGGAAGAAGTTCGGCCGGAGTCGAGGCGTATTTTCCTTTCGAAACATAGTACTTTTCCTGAGCCGTAGCCGCAACCAGCATGCTTGCCTGAAGTTCGTCGATTTTCGCGTCATCAGAAAACGAAGAGAAAATCGGAACTGCCACAGCAGCCAGAATTCCTACGATCGCAACGACGATCGCAAGTTCAATCAATGTGAAACCTTTTGCTTTCATACTATTTCTCCTGACCGGCAGGTGCGCTCTTCTTGTTGTGGAACTGTTTTTTGTTCTGCCTGCTATCTCCTTCTTTCTTCGACTTATGTCCGTTCAGGTTGACATCCTTCAGCGAATTCGTCTGCGACTCATGTCCGATATAGATAGCTTTCGTCATCGAAACCGCAAGTCCGGCCCTGATAATATCCGGGATCCTGTATTCCTGCGCCCATTCACTGCCGTTAAGCTCGTCGATATTGTCGAAGAATCTCGCGCTTTTGTATATAAGTTTGTCGTTGTCGGGATTTACCTGAAAAACGCCGGCAAGCCACGTATTTTTCATAAGATCCTGTACCATCGGGATCGTGAGGTAGTAATCAACCGACTGCTGCCTCAAAGATTCCATCGTCTTTTCAGGAAGTTTGAAATCCTCCATATTGTTGCGGAAAAGGTAGTAAAGCGGGATGTATCTCATGTAGGTCGTGACGTTGTCGTCGAAGATCAGAAGAATGTTATCGAGATAGAATGTGATACGCATTTTCCCGTTCTTGACGCTTGCCGCACGGAGAGCGTTGGCCATTCCGTGTGACCTGAAGTCGTTCTCCCTGTTCAAAGCCGCAAAAAGATTCTTTATCTTCTCGTCAGTGGCTTTGGTTTCGTAGAGCGTGTTTTCAAAAGTTACCGAAAACGGCGTAACTTCCACGATCTGACCGACAAAAATTATAAACGGAAACTCCGAATAGGAATTCCCCGCCCCCGCGATTCTTTCCTCCGCGAAAAACGGGAAAGTTAAAGAAACGATAAAAATCAATGCAAGCAGTTTTCTCATTTTATCCTCCTAGTAGAGTTCATACCATTTGATAATATGCGTCGAGTTCGTCTTTACCGTCAGCTCAGGCTTCCTGAAGATATCGGCGCCGGCACCGAAAGTAAGGTCGTAACCGTCTTTCGAAGCGACTATTCCGACACCTGTAGCGATACTGATGTCACTGTGCTCGAAGCTGCATTTTGCCGGATCCCACTCACCTCTCGTGCCGTTAGCGCCCGAAAGACCGGTCGGCATGATAAGTCCCTGAGAACCGTCAAGAAGCATTCTCTCGTAGTTGCTGCTCGTTCCGAAGTTCTTGCACTGCGTCGCCCTCTTCGGAATGTAGGTGTTCCACGCAACAGAGTAGCTGTTCTTTGCGGTCCCTGATTTTCCGCCGTAAATATCGTAGGTTATCATCGGCTCGGTTATACCCTTCTCACCCGCTTTCGAGTACTCTTCCTTCTGCGCATCGGTCATATCCTCGTAAGAAATGTTGGGCGGATATGCAAAGGAGACGTTCCAGCCTCTCTTGTTGGTGATGAACTGGTTGGAGTTACCGCTCGTACCTTCAGTATTCTGCAGGAAGTCTTTTGCTTTATACGAAATCGTGTCGGAATCAGCAAGAGTCTTCTTGTCGTAGAAAACAAGGAACTTGCTCTGCTCGATATACTTCGGGTTAGCCGCGTCGCCCGTTACGAGGGTGATCGGGATAAGATCGGTGTCGTTGCCAGGGTTGTATCTTTCAAGCGGCGGGAAGAAGTTCGTCGCGACGTAACTTCTCGAGAATTCGGACCAGTTAGGCGTGAAGGATTCCCTCTGCGAGAAGACGACTTTCGCTTTCCACTTCGAACTGTCGCTGTCGGTGACATCTACTCTGAAAACGGTTCCGGAAAGGTCGGAGAAGTAGACGTATTCAGTGTTTACAGCCGCCTTGCCGCTCGTGTTGACTACGAACGGAACCGAAGCAAACGACGTTACGAGCCATGACTTGTCACCGTCTTCGATCCTGTTGGAGCCCGAAGTCTTGCTGAATTTTGCGGTCTCCTCGAATTTAGAGCCGTTGAATTTGAAAATAGAGAACATATTTCCTTTGAGCTCTGAACTGAGACACGAAGGCTTCTGCGAATCGGAAGTGAGTTTCGCCGGATCGTGGCATGTGTCGTATCCGCCCGGAACTGCAAGATAGTAGTCAAGTTCGTTCGCGTAACTGCACGTTCCTTCGCACTTTCTGAAGATCACAGCCTTACCGAAGCTGTAACCGCCGGCCGTATTGATGTTCTGAACGAACTTCGGCTCGTCAGGATTCGAAATATCGATGACGGTGTAACCTTTTCCGCCTCGTCTGTAACCGAAAATGAGATAAGCCTTCTCGCCTTCGTTGATGATACCGTCGTGGCTCTGGTCGATATGGAAAAGAGTGATCGGACCGTCAACAGTCGCGTTGAAGAAGATACCGCTCTGTTCCGTTCCGAAATTGGTGATCGACTTCAGTGCGGGACTCGGAATATATGCGTAGACCTCTTCGCCTGTCGCATCGAAAGCGTGAAGCATACCGTCGTTGGCTCCTGCGTAGATCCTCGTTATCGAAGAGCTTTCGTAGTAGACGGCAACAGGTTTCGAGTGGATTATCGCACCGAGAAGAAGCGGACGGATCGTGATCTTCGTCTGCTGGTTGAAATCTATGTTGATCGGATCGTCGACTTCGATCGACTCTTCGCCCGTTCCGGCAGAGTATCTGACTTTCTTTCTTGCTTCTACAGTGCTCTTGAAAGCGTCGTAACCCGCCATGTAGTCAAGGATCTTGTTGATGTTCTTGCCGCTGTCTTCGTTTTCTTCTGTCGTGAAAGTCTGGGTCGGGTTTGCAGCGACAAAAGCGTCGTACAATGCCGAATCTGCTGTGACTTTAGAGTTAAGTTTCGACATTGAGCCGTTTGCATCGTAGTAAATATTTCTCGGAGAACCCTGGAAATAAGGCCACGAGCCGTTACCCTCGGTTCCGAGTTTCTGAGCCAGCTTGAACGCCGCGCCGCCCATCATAAGGATCTTGAACTGTTCAAGTGAATCGGCCGAAACACTGCTTGACGCGGAGAAACCGCCTCCCGCGTCATTTTTGCCGAAGCAGTCCTTCTCGGACTCGAACTTCTGCCTTGTCCATGCACCGCAGGCTGCGTCGGAACTGTCGTCGTTGGTTATCGAGCAGCCCTGACTGTCGTCGTCGAGCATATATTTTTTAAGGTTTCCGAACCAGAATCTGCTTATAAGACCGTCAATCGGAACTGCACCTGCCGAATATGTTTCCGGACCTCTGAATTTCTCCTCGACGTCGTAGGGCTGAACGAGAGATGAAGTCCAGTGCGGACGGCCCGAAACGACATCCGTAGGCTGCGGCTTGGTCATCAGGTCTCCGAAAAGGCTCGTCAGAGTGCTGAACGTTCCGCCGTTACCGGTCCCGGCACTGTTCGGAGTCTCGGTCGTAAGACCGTAGTAGTAGCCGCCTGTCTGCGATGCGACCTGCTGAAGAAGCGAATTGTCAAGGAAATCGGAGTTGTCATTGAAAACGCCGTAATATTCGCTGAGAGCCCACTCGCCTATCGCGACCGAATGGAC
>CACZFE010000155.1:0-5282 GCA_902780365.1 uncultured Spirochaetales bacterium | reverse complement strand
CGAATAATTGATCTCCGGATCCTTGCAGTTGCCTCCGTGACAGCCGCCGGCAACATTTTCGAAACCGACGATGTTCTTGCAGAGTTCGTCGCTTGTCCTGCACTCTTCCTTTCCCCAGAAAGAGTTGTTCTTTACGAAGTTTGCGACCTTCAGTATCGAAGTCTGATACCACTCTTTTTCGTAGTACGGTGTCTCTTCGGTAAGGTTCTCGCCGACTTTCGAGACACACGGAGCATTCGCATTCGCGCAACTTACGGAAGTTCCCGCGACTTTCTCATTGTTGCTGATAGAATCATTGTGGTCGAACTGCGGCTGACCGCCGGAAATGACGACCGCTTCGTTCGTGAAGCAGGAAGCATCCTGGTTCTCGAAAGGCGATTTGTAAGGCTCGTTGCTGCCGGTATTGATAAAGTTCGGGTCGTACATTGCATACATTCCGCCGAGGTAGCGCCATGCGTCGTAAAGCGTCTCGCCGATCGTCGAACCGCCGATAGCCTTCAGTTTCTTGACTTCGGCACGGAACTCGTCACGGTCTTCATCAGCCGAGAAATCCTTAGCTCCGTAAATATACTGGCCGCCGTCGCTCATCGGAACTTTCATCCAGAACTGCGGATAGTCGCAGCCGTTGTCCTGCTGACCGAGGTCTATTGCGCAGCATCCTGTTCCGCAGCTGTTGCAGTCCTCGCCTTCCCAAGCATACATGAGGTCGTAGATGCAGGCAGGCTTTCTTTCCGCAACGGACGAAGTTTTGAAAGCACTTATAAATGTATTATTGACTAAGTTCTTGCCTTTTACATAGAAGCATTCGTTCTCGTACCATCCGTCGTAAGGCGAATAAAGCGTGCCGTCATCCAGTATGTACGGAGTGAGCTTGTAGGAGCCGCCTTCAGCCTCTTTGATGTGACCTGTAACAAGTTCTGCCATATAGCCGGATGTCGTAGTCGTGGTTCCGTTCGAAGCGGTTCCGAACTGGTATCCGCTGACCCAGCATTCCGTATTTTCGTTGTTGGAAAGTTTGACTTTTTCCGGATTTTCAAGGTGCGTGAACAGTTTTTTCTGTCTCGCGATCTCGACACAGCACTGTTCGATCTCTGACCAGTTGCTGCTGTATTTGCATCCGCTGCCTGAACACGGTTTGTCAGGATCCTCCTTTGCCGCACCGCAGTGCTGGGTTATCCTGTTATCATTCAAGCCGTTGTATTTGGTTTCGTTCATCATATAGAAGAAAGAAGCACATTTCCACGGATCTTCATACACGATCGCGTCTCTGCACTGCCACGAGCAGGCTACTTTAGTCGCCATACCCCACTGGTCAACAGCTACCGTTTCTCTTTCTCCTGTATCGGGGTCGCAGTATTCAACTTTGCCGTTGTTGCCGTTCTGCGCATTTATCAGTGCAGGCGCCTGAGAAGCACTCGGGCATCTCGATCCGTCGACAGTAACAGCCTGTCTGTGATAGAACGCCGTCTTGCACTCGTATTCGTTTACTATCGGGTTCTGTGCCGAAGCCGAAGTCTCCATTCTGTAAATCTCATAGTAAGGCTTGGTCGGATCGAGAACATCGTAACTGGTTTCCGATCCGCACTTGTAGGAGTCGGTCGTGTATCCAAGCTCTACGGAAACATCCGAAGCCGCAAATTTGCAGCCTGTTCTGGTCGCTTCAAGGTAAGCCTGGAGCGAATAGCCGGAGCTCTCGCACTCGGAAAGACTCGATGAAACTACCGTAGCACCTTCGGCGCATGTTTCGGGAGTGCAGGAGTAGGTCCCGAGAGGTTTGAGACAGTCGTCGCCGGTACAGCCGTTGCAGGTGTAGTAGACCGAAATCTTCAGACTTTCAATAGGCTGCGGATATGTTTCAGAATCCACTCCGGTAAGAGTTTTTATTGTGACCTTAACAGGGATCTCGCTCTGGTAAGTGAGTCCGCTGCATCCCGAGACACTTTCCGGAGCGCCGATGACCTGGATTGCGCTGCTGCTTACAGAAACCGTGTCTTCTCCCTGCGGAAGACCGCTCTGGCACATATCGCAATCATCAGTAGAAATCAGAGCTTCTCCGTTTTCAGCACAGTTTATCGTTCCGCAGCAGTGATTTTCGTCCTGGTCATACTCACTGTAATAACCGAGAGCGCAGCTGTAACTTTCATCGTCTTTACAGTGCGTATCGTCATCCCTGCATTTCGGGTTTGTGCACTGGAAAGTCTTGCAGCATGTCTTCTGACCGAAAGAAGCTGTCAGAGTAGTAAGAGTGCCTGTCGCCTCCGCTATATCCTGACCGTCGAAAAATGAGCAGACAACATCGTCAAACTCTTTTGTCGTCTTGTTCCAGTAGAGACATCTTTCGCATGAAGAACCTGATATATGGTGTCCGCTCTCTCCTTCCGGGAAAATGGAGAAACCGTTTTCCAAAGAGAAATTCTTACAGGTCGCGGCTTCGAACTCCTGATAACACTCGGGATTGCTCTGGTCTGTGCAGCCGTCTTCGAGCTTGTATTCGGAGACCCATGTCGAAGTGACAACGGCCTTCAGCGCTTCAAGCTGTTCCAGACGTTCATCCGCATCACAGCCGGTATCCGAAGGATCGCAGATGCTGGTATCAAAATCGACATAGCATATCGAAGAATCCTGATTACTTTTAGGATAGAACACCGAACCGTAGCATTCGTTCTTGCCTCTCGACCTCGGAGGATAGGAGAAACTATGGACATTCGCAAGGATGATTTTTACAGCGTCAAGCGATGTCGCGTATTTCCAGTTGAGCCAGTATCCGCTGAGACCGCCGGTGCAGTTCTTGCCGTCGGCGTCGCATTCGTAGTCTTTCGTAAACTGGGAGTATGATGTCGAATAGAACTTGTCCTTGCCGTTCTTATCCTTTCCGTCATACATCCTGTCCTTGCCGTCCGTTATGCAGTCCCAGTCCCTGCGGTCGCTGTTGTAGTAATCAGTCTCGTCGACCGTAGCCGAAAGTCCGCCCGAAGGATTTGTCCAGTGGCTGGAAGTAGATCCGCCGAGAACGTCGCCGTCCGTATCCTGGCTCCAGTCGTAGAAGCAGAGATCTGCGTCGTAAGTCTCTTTCGGGTTCCACGGACCGATATATTTTGCGTCAGCCGCAGTGTGGGATGTATCTCTTCTGTCGGGCTCCGCGAACATATTCTCGATTTTGTTGCAGAAACGTACAAGATCTGACTGTTTCTGTCTCATCTGATAGCATCTAGCCTGAACGTCAGCGCATCCGAGGTCGACCGCACAGCTTGCGTTGGCCTCGACGTTACGGCACTGCTTGTATGCGTTGTCGCAGAGGATTATCGCCTTCTCAACGTTCGATTTTCCGTCGGCGCAGGTGTCAAGATAGTCGCTGTATGCGAAAGTGTTCATGCTTTCGGAGGTGTCGAGAATGAAAATAGTGTGAGGCAGCTTCTTGGCGTTGGTTATCATTGCCGTGACGTCGTCCAAAAGACTCTGGCTTGAAGAACTTGAAGCCGCATGAAGCCCGAAAACAAGGAACAGGACTGCGGAAATCACCGCTGCCGGTTTAAGGAAACGTTTGTTTTGTCTTTCATTTTTTCTCATTTCACACCTCTTTACAGCCTGTTTTCGCCGTCTCTTGAGAAGCAGCTTATCAAACCTATCGTCTTCATTTTACCAAGTGAATAACCGGAATTTTCGTATCCGGGAACATTAGTCGCGGAATCTTTCGTGATATTCGCGCTGCCGATCTCAATGACCTCGCGGACATCGACCGTGACGTCGTAGCATGCGTTTTTGTCACGCGAGAACTCTACCGTGGAGTTGTTCAGTCCGTTGATGCCGTACATTCTGGCACCGGCATCCGTAGTGAGTCTTCTTGCGACCGCACGGTAAGCGAAAATCGGTTTTTCGCCCGAAGTTACCGAAATATCGCGCGGATAGTATCTGAAAGTTCCGTCGTTAGTAGTCGTGCTGCCGCCCATACCGCCGGAAATAGAGTAAGCATCCTCACATTCAAAAGTCGAATCGACGAGGTTTCTGAGCTCGCCGTTCACGATGTTTACGGCCGAGTAGGCATAGGCAAGAAGCCTTCTGTCCTGCAGATCCTTTCCCGTCGTGTGGGCCGTTTCGGAAAGTCTCGCAACTGTCGCTAAAGCGATTACCGAAAGGCTCATCGTCAATAAAACAGTGATGAAAAGAGCGACACCTCTTCTTTTTGCAGAATCTTTTTCAATCATTTGCCACCTCTGTCACTTTTTGACCTGGTCTTTCAGCAGCCTGAAATTCGCGAGATATACAACGCGATGGAAAACCGAGGCCGTATAGTTGGGATTCGTAAGCTCATAGCAGTATTCATTAATTAATTTACTTGAAAATTTGGGTGTGAAAGTTCAAAATAAAATAAAAGAAAAAATTAAAGAAGTTTTAGATAAAGTTTATAAAAAAAATCAAGAAAATAAAATTCATATTCTAAGTAGTTTTTTAAACCCAATTAATGACTTTTTTTATGATATCGTTTCTGTCATCAGTCGAAAATGTCGAGACCCATGTTCTCGACTCAGCGTCGCCGTCGATCGATTCCTTAAGAAATTGAAGGACAAAGAAAGGAATCTGGAAAGTCTCGTTCTCCTTGTCGCTGTTGTAATCGAAATCTATCACCTGATTCTCGGCGCCTGTCGGAGTTCCGGAGACATCCAGTTCTTTATAAGTAAGGGAAAGAGTGTTCGGATAAGTGTAGGTCAGAGAATAGAAGAAATCCTCTCCCGAAACCAGAGTTCCAGCCGGGAAACGCTTAGCGCAGTTTTTGTCCTTATCGGCATTCATCCAGTTCCATTTGTCACCGTCGTCATCTGGATTGAAGAAAGTCTCGGATGTCACGATGACATTGTTTCCGCTGTAACTCGGAGTCCCTACTTTTTTGGTGACATAGACGCCCTGCTGGTTATGGATATAAAGTTTACTTATATTTTTGTGGAAAGCGGCACTGTTGAAGAGCTTGAAAGTGCATACCGGAAAGGTTCCGTCCGCAGCTTCCTGAAGTTTGGTGATCGGAGAGCCGTAAGGCGAAATATAAGTGAACGAAACATGTGATTTGCCTGTTCCGCCCGTAGGAGTACCGCGCAGGATGCCGAAAGCCGGATCCGTAGTCTGAAGATCGCCGACTTCGCCGTTAAGACCGATAAGTCTCATCGAATCGGCGACAGTATCGAGGATCTGCTCCCCGAGAAGATTGACGGAAACCCTGATCGACGCGGTACGCTCGGTCTTCAACGACGCTTCGTAGAGCTTGTAGAAAGAGGCGATAACCGTGATGGTGA
>CACZFE010000154.1 GCA_902780365.1 uncultured Spirochaetales bacterium | reverse complement strand
CGCAGCTGCTTCGCCTGTAAAAAGATAGAACGGAGTCTCGCTTTTTTCAGTCCAGTAACTCCCCTTTTCCAGGTCTACAACAAGACGGACATACTCTTTGTTGCGCACCGCCTGCATAAAGCTGTAACGCAGAAAAGAGTTGAAACCGCCCATGTCAGCCTGCGCCTGATAGCGTCCGAAACGGTTTACCCCCGCAACGGAAAAGCCGGCGACGACGATCGCTATCGCCGCAACAGCAAGCATTTCGACCATGGAAAATCCGGATCTTTTCATAATTAGTCGTCTTCCCAGTTGGTTATATCGTCGTTTCCGCCCTCTTTGCCGTCAGGTCCGAACGAGTAAAGGTCAAAACTGTCCTCGTTGTTCGAGCCGGGATAAATATAGACATATTCGTTTCCCCACGGATCCTGAGGAACTTTCTTTTCTTTGAGGATTTTTTCTTCGACAAGTCTCGAAAGACCGTCATCGCTGTCGGGATAACGTCCGAACTCGGTTTTATAAAGGTCAAGCGCATTCGAAATCGTGCCGATGTCGATCTTCGCCTGTTTTATCTTCGATTTGTCGAGATAACCCATGACACCGACGCCGACAGCGCCCATAATCATCGTCATGATCGTGATCGTTACCATGATTTCGAGAAGCGAAAAGCCTTTCGGCGCCTCTTTCGCGTTTGCTTTGATCAAAGCCTTAAAAAAATTCTTAAACATAAAAACCTCCTGAAAAAATGCAAAAAACTAAAACCTATAAATTAAGCAAGTCGAGTGCCAGAAAAATTTATCAATCATTTCAAAGACTTGTAAAGACAAAAAGAATGCCGATTTGGCAATTTGACAATTTGTCACACCTTCGACGCCGCCAATGTCGCGCCTTCGACGTCACGGCGTTACGATGACATGGCGCGACTAAATAATCAACTGTCCTTTTTCCTTCATGACAGCGGGATTGAACGTCGCAAAATCGGCCTGATGGATGAAAACACCTTCGATCCTCTGCGGTCTCCCCTCGCCTTCCTTCGCGTGGCAGATGATAATGTTCTGGATCTCAAGCGGAAGGTCGTGTTTTGCAGCTGCGATCGCTCCGCTTATCGGGTGACGCGCGCACTTTCCGGCATAGCTTTTCCTGTATGCGCCGTCAACTTTCTCGATCTCCATGAGTTTGCCGACATCATGCAGTAAACCGCCAGCGATGACCCAGTCCAGATTGATTTCAAACGGCACTTTTTTGTAGGTTGAAATCATCGCTTTCGCTATACCCAATGCCCCTTTCGTGACCGCGACAGTGTGCTCGATCAGATTTACGCCGTCAGTCGGAGTGAGAAGCGTGAACGGGATTTCGCAAAGCTCGTCAAAATTCTTCCAGCCGCCCTCTTTCGCGCAGTCAGCCCAAACTTCGACAACTTTTTCGGCCAGAGCCTTGTCTTTCATCTCGGCAAGAAGCTCGCCGAAAGCCTTTTTAAGTTCTTTTTTCATTTTACACCTCAAAGAAATTTAAACGGTGGCATATTAGCAGAAAATTTCGGGAAATAAATTTAAATGTCTCTCGATCACACCTTTTATTCCCCCTCTATAAATTTAAAAGCCGAATCATCACCTCCAAACAAAAAAGCCGCTAGCTCCACTATTATTATTTTTCCCACAAGCATAGCTCCCAATAATGTCACAGCTGCAAATGAAAGCATGAAGAAAATCGTCGCCAGCCATACCATTATCAAACCAAGAGTTCTTTCCATTCAGACCTCAAATCCTCTCGAATCAGAGAAAAATCATAGGCGGATTGTAGTAAAATTTTCTTGTTTTTCAGATGTCTTTTTCTATCATTTCCTGTTTTCGATTTTTTACAACAAAAATATAATTTCGGAGGCACTAATATGAAAAGAAATTCTCTTAAAATCGTATGTGATGTAACAAACAGACGCTTGGTTTATTACTTTAAGAATGAATTCGGTGACTGGGTTAATGTTCCGTCAGAATCACCGTTTTCAACCAGTGAAACAGAAAAAACAAAGGACTTGACATTGTTTTTCAAGGTGATTCTTCTGAATTCGCCGCACTACAGAATGCAATCAGATACGATTTTTCCGGCAGAGACATAAAGACAAATGATAAAATTGAGGACACCAAAATCGCAATTCTCGGTAAAAACGCATCAGGAAAAACGACTCTTGTAGGAGAATTGACGAAATCATACCAGTGCGACGACAACTTAAAAACAAGAAATTATGCTGTTTATCAGGATAATAAAAACCATGCTAATTGGTATGAAATAAAGGGAATCGACATCGGACAAGGTGAAGTCGAGCGGGCTTTTGAGACACTTAAAACGATTGCGGAAGACAAACTTTCCGCTGTAATATATTGTGTATCGTGCTTGTATGGCAAACTTGAGGATATTGAAGCGGAATCAATCAAAAATTTTGCATCAAAATTCCATGGAGTAAGAATAGTTATCGCTCTTACTCAATGCGATAAAGAAGATTCCCAGACCATTGCTGACGAAATCGCACGCAGAAGCGGCTGCCGTGTAATTCAGATTTTGGCAAAAGACTACTCTTCCAGGGTTGGCACAATAAAGTCTTTTGGTCTTGACGAACTTTCAAGATATGTTTTTGAAGGAAGATAAATGAGAAATGTCAGCATCGTGGTCATGGGTAAAACCGGAGCCGGGAAAAGCACTTTGATCAACTCAGTTTTAAATGAAAAAGTAGCTCCTACAGGAACCGGCTGCGCTGTAACCAAGGAAAACAAAATCTATGTAAAATGTCTTCCCTTCGAAGGTGAACCGGCAGGGATCCTGCTTTCAATGTATGACACTGTCGGGCTTGAAATAAATGAAAGCATCACAAAAAAAACCATCAACGAGATTAAAAAACATATTGAAACAACAAAACTGATAGCCGGCAACACGGATGTGCATATTGTCTGGTTCTGTGTGAACAACAGATCAAACCGCATGGAACCTTACGAACTCAACTTGATCAAACAGCTTTCGATAGAACATGAAATCCCTTTTATAATTACAGTAACGCAGTGTTTTTCGGATGAACCTGGCGAACTCGCCTCAACTATCAGCAAAAATCTTGCAGAAATTCCTCAAGTTCGAGTTTTAGCAGAAGACTACAAGCTGAGAAGCGGTTCTGTCAAAGCATTCGGCGTTCGTGAACTCATGAGAAAAAGTATCAGGGATTACAAGTCGTTGAAAGTCAGAATTTTAGAAAAGAAACTGGCGATATTAAATGGAGAGAATGTTGACCACTTCCTTGTCAAAAGCAACTTCTTTAACACCGGACTTGCAAAAGTAAAAAGGTTTGCCACTCGTGCTGAAAAAGAAGCTGCAAAATCGTGGTTTCCAATCCCCTTGGTTCGCAATATCACCAAGGAATTGTTAACTTCACTGAATGAATTATTTGCCGATTCATTTTCTCAAATTTATGGATCGACATCTGTTAATAAACATTTAGCATTAGCATCTCTGTCAAAAGATTTGAACTATGGAATATTGGATGACATCCTTTACGGTATTGATTTAGCAATAACGCTGATTCCAGGGTTGAGCGGAGGAGCAGCATACGAATATGTATATCCGATAGGTCACAATTATCTGGAAATTTTAGAGAAAATGTTCGACTTGCCTGCAAATACAAGCAACGAAGAGATAAAAAGACGCATTAAAGCGGAAATAGCAAAATTAAAAAATTAGGAGGAAAAAATGATGGAACTTACCGGAGGAGAGGATTTCAGAAAACAACAGCAGGAACTTAATGCAGAGCTTGAGGCTAAATTAAGCACTGGAAATCTGCCGACAGCCAATATTCTTGTGGCAGGAATCACTGGCACAGGCAAAAGCACTCTTGTAAACGCGATATTCGGCGATGAAATGGCAGCAACAGGAACAGGACAGCCGATAACTAAAGAGATAAAAAGCTATGGAAATAACGATATTCCTGTTAAAATCTGGGATACAGTCGGTTTAGAACTTGACTCGACCACCACTAGAGAAAGTATCAGAAACATTAAACAAACAATAGCCGAAAAGTCTTCGTCAAAAGATCCCTTCGATAGAATGCACTGCATCTGGTATTGCATAAATTCCGGGAGCAACAGATACCAGGGAGTTGAACTTGAATTTATAAAAGAACTTTACTCTGTCGGCGTACCTTTCATCATCATTTTAACTCAATGCTGGGGCGATGAAAACGAAGTAAACAACTTCGAAATGGAAATAAGAAGAATCAACTCCGAAAAAGGAATCGGCAATATTGACATCGTTCAAGTTATGGCTCAGGAAATGAAACTGAGAGGTCTGCCGCCTATTCCACCTTTTGGTTTGGACAAATTGGTTGATACCACCCTAGCCAAACTACCAGAATTCATAACAAGCAGTTTTATCGCCGCACAAAAAATCTCCAAACAAGAAAAAAGAAAATGTGGAGTTCAAATTATTATGGAATATGTCAATGCCGCACAGAACGGATTCTGGGAAAAAGTACCTGTTGCAAGAGTATTTGCAACGAACTTGCATTTAAAGAACATGTTCGTAGCATTATCAAAAATGTATAACACTGTTCTTGATGAAAGTGCTGTTGAAGACATCATCAACATCTTTAATGGAAGCAAAATCCAAATTAAAGGAAAATACATAGAATCTTTAGGGGCGTTTACATTGTTTCAAATAAATTTTTCTAATGATAAGAAAAAAGAACTACAAGCACTTTTTTCTCAACAAGAGGAAGGTTTAGATAAAGAAATGAGTGAAAAAATTGCCTCAGCCAAGGCAATAGCTTTCTATGGATGTGTTTTTATGGACTCTATTGATGAAGTATGGGATAAACTGAAGTCCAAAGAATTAAATGAAGTTCGCACACTAATTTACCAATTAGCCGGAACGATAAGAGACAAATTAAAACATTACAAATAATTCTGGAGGGAAATATGGGTCTTATTTTACGAGCAAAAGAATATCTCGCGAACAAGGCGATTTCTGCGGCAAAAGGGGTTGCCGATGCAATTTCCACTGTTTCATCACTAAGTCCGAAACAGGTGAAAGAAATCGAAGATAGAAAAGAAAAATATTTATCTTTTTTGCCGAATGAAGATAACGCGGCTGCTATTGCCGAACGCATACTTGCCAAAGTCGGTGTTGAAACTGAACAGGCATATATTCTGCAACTTTCCGAACTTTATTCACCCGTCGGAAATGTTTTGGACTCTTTCGACGAGGAAAACAGAATAAGATATTTTGACATCACAAGATGGACAAAAGACAAAGATGAACTTGCCATTTCGAATCTCACCAGTGTTTACAATGCAATGAGCAAGGAAACTGACTGCAATATCGCGCTGATTTACCACAGAACAGCAGAAAAATGTTATGTTTCTTTCGGTATCGTGAACAACGATCCGAGAAAATCAGATCCTTCTGTAGCTGACAGTTATTCCCAAAGAGTAGCAAAATCTTTTAAAGGAAATTTCCCTGGGGCAGTCATCGAAAAATCTGATCCTGATAGTAGTGATTTCGGTATCGGAATGCCGGAATTTCTTGAAAATCTTGTATCTGGGAGCAGCAGAACAAAATCGGTTGCAGCAGTATCAAATGTTGCTTCTGAAAGATCAAAGGATTTCATAAGTCAGGGAATAGAAAAACTTCTGGACGGATATGTTCCTAAAAACAAAAATGATGAATACACTCTGGTTCTTATTGCAAATCCTGTAACAGATTTTAAAGATAGAAAACAATACTTGTGCAACCTGCAGACAGAGCTTTCCCCTTATGCAACCCGTCAAAGAACTAAAGGTTATCAGGAAAGCAGCGTAAAAAGTTCAGCCGCTAATGTCGGAGCATATGCAGGCGGTTATGCCGGTGCAGCTGCCGGGAAAAATGAAGGAATCAGCCATACAGATTCGAATACAAATTCTGTAAACATAAATCCGACAGACGCACTGAAGAAAGATATTTTAAAAGACGGGCTTGGTGAAAAAATAAAAGACTTTACATCATCAGCATCAAAATCAAAATCTGATACTACAAGTTCAGGATTTAATTTAGGCGCTCATGCCGGAGTGAATTTCGGACTCAATTTTGCAAGATCGTCGAATGAATCGATGCAAGTCGGTAAAAATGAAAGCGTTACAGAAACTCGGACGAATTATGGAATAAAACATGCTATAGATTTCTTGGACTCTAGAATCAAACGTCTGGAGGAAGGAAACGGACTTTGGGAATTTGCTGCGTATGTAGTTTCTGAAGATCCTTCAACGGCAAAAGATGTCGCCAATCAATATCTTTCGCTGACACAAGGTGAAAAATCATACTTTACAGAGAACGCTATTAATTTCTGGGACGGCTACGAAAACAGTGATGCGGCAAAAGTCATTCTTGCTTACATTCAAAGGCTTCAGCATCCGCTTTTCGGATTAAAA